>JAYUPP010000371.1:0-23709 GCA_043760045.1 Betaproteobacteria bacterium | reverse complement strand
TTCTACAACTTCTGGCGCGACGCCAGCAACCCGCGCGGCCTGTGGCGGCGCACCACGCTGGACGAATACCGCAAGGCCGCACCGGCCTGGGACACCGTGCTCGACCTCGACGCGCTGGCCAAGGCCGAAAACGAGAACTGGGTGTGGGCCGGTGCCAACTGCCTGGGGCCCGAATACCGGCACTGCCTGCTGTCGCTGTCGCGCGGCGGCGCCGACGCACGTGTGGTGCGCGAATTCGACAGCGTGTCCAAACAGTTTGTGGACGGCGGTTTTGTGGTGCCCGAAGCGAAGTCCAGCGTGGCCTGGCTGGACATCAACACGGTCTACATCGGCAGCGACTTCGGCCCCGGCTCGATGACCGACTCGGGTTACCCGCGCCACGTCAAACGCTGGCAACGCGGCCAGCCGCTGACGAGCGCGGTAACGGTGTTCAGCGGCAAGGCCAGCGACGTGGGTGTGTGGGTCAGCGTCGACCGCACACCCGGCTTCCAGCGCACGGTGATTGAACGTGCCATCACTTTTTACACCAGCGAACAGTTTTTGCTGGTGCCGGGCCGCAAGGGCCGCGCCGCTGCAGCTGAGCTGGGCGGCAGCGCGCAACGCATCCACAAACCCGACGACGCCGAGCTGAAACTGTGGCGCGACAAAGTGCTCATCAGCCTGCGCAGCGAATGGCGCGTCGGCGGCAACACCTGGCCCAGCGGTGCACTGCTGGTGGCCGATGCCGAGGCCTTTTTGCGCGGCGATGATGGCCGCAGCGGCCGCAGCGGCAGCAGTGCCCGCAGTGCCCGCAATGCCAGCTTCGTGGCGCTGTTCACGCCCACCGCCACGCGCTCGCTGAAGGGTTTCACCTTCAGCCGCCACAGCGTCATCCTGAACCTGCTGGACAACGTGGCCAGCCGCGTTGAAGAGTGGACACCCGGCACCCCGGCGAAGAACAACGCAGCCGCACCCTGGAAACTGCGCGAAGTGGTCGCGCCCTACCCCGGCACGCTGCAAGCCACCGCACTGCACGACCCGCTGCTCACCGCCGACCCGCTGGCCGATGCCTACTTGCTGAACGCAGCCGACTTCCTGACCCCCGACACGCTGCAACTGCGCCGCACCGGCAGCGACGCCGCCGAGCCGCTGAAAAGGCGGCCGACGTTTTTTGACGCCAAGGGCATGCGGGTGGAACAGCGCTTTGCGGTGTCGAAAGACGGCACGCGGGTGCCTTACTTTGTGGTCTGGCCCGACCGCAACAAGTTCGGCGCCCGCCCTGCGGGCAGCAACCCCACGCTGCTGTACGGCTACGGCGGCTTCGAGCAGTCGCTGGTGCCCTGGTACTCGGGCAGCATCGGCCGCAGCTGGACCGGCGAGGGCGGCGTTTATGTGGTGGCCAACATCCGCGGCGGTGGTGAATTCGGCCCCGCCTGGCACCAGGCGGCGATTCTTCAAAACAAGCAGAAGAGTTACGACGACTTTGCGGCCGTGGCCGAAGACCTGATTGCGGCCCGCATCACGTCACCCCAGCACCTGGGCATCGAAGGCGGCAGCAACGGTGGCCTGCTGGTCGGCGCGGTGATGTTGCAGCGGCCCGAGCTCTTCAACGCCGTCGTCTGCCAGGTGCCGCTTTTGGACATGCAGCGTTATCACAAGCTGCTGGCCGGGGCTTCGTGGATGGCCGAATACGGCGACCCCGACAAACCCGCCGACTGGGCAGCCATCGCCCGCTACAGCCCCTATCAAAACGTGAGGGCCGGCGTCAAGCTGCCCCAGGTGCTGTTCATCACCAGCACCCGCGACGACCGCGTGCACCCCGGCCACGCACGCAAGATGGCGGCGCGCATGCTGGAACAGGGGCACCCACTGCTGTACTGGGAAAACATCGAAGGCGGCCACGGCGGCGCGGCCGACAACAGCCAGCGCGCCACCATGCAGGCGCTGGAATACAGCTTTCTGTGGCAACAGCTCGCGGGCCGCTGAAGGCCGGCGCGCCGGCCGGTCTGAACAGTGCTGAGACGGCATGGTGCACTGGATAGACAACAGCACCGCGCTGCCACCCACGCGGCTGGCGCTGGGCGCGGGCACCGAAGCGCCGGGCCTGCTGGCCGCCGGCGGGCGCGTGACACCGGCGCGGCTGCGGGAAGCCTACAGCCAGGGCATCTTTCCCTGGTACAGCGCCGGGCAGCCGGTGCTGTGGTGGTCGCCCGACCCGCGCATGGTGTTGCCAGTGGCGCAGTTCCATATTTCGCAGTCGCTGAAAAAAACGCTGCGCCGCTTTTTGCGCACACCCGGCTGCACGCTGCGTTTCGACACGCAGTTTGAAGCCGTAATGCGGGCCTGCGCCAGCACGCCGCGCGACGGCCAGGACGGCACCTGGATCTTGCCGGCCATGGTGGACGCCTACACCCAGGGCCACCAGGCCGGTTTTGTGCACAGCGTGGAAACCATCATCGACGGCACGCTGGCCGGCGGCCTGTATTTCGTGAACCTGGGGCAGATGGTGTTTGGGGAATCGATGTTTGCCTGGCGCACCGACGCCAGCAAGATGGCACTGGCGGCCCTGGTGGCGGCTTGCCGGGCGCGTGGTGTGGCGCTCATAGACTGCCAGCAAAACACCGGCCACCTGGCGCGCTTCGGCGCGCGTGAGGTGCCACGGAACGCCTTCGAGTTGCACCTGTCACAAACTGTGCACAGCGCACCGGTGGCGCCTTGGTCCTATGATGAAGAGGCGCTTTGCGCGTTGCTGCAAAACCAGCCTGCACCCCACACCGACCTTCCCGCGTGACCTACCCCAACGAGCTGCCACTGCGGTCGCTGCAGTTTTACGCCACGGCGCCCTACCCTTGCAGTTACCTGCCAGACCGCTACGCGCGTTCGCAGGTGGCCACGCCCAGCCATTTGATCAACGCCGACACCTATTCAGGCCTGGTGTCGGGTGGTTTTCGGCGCAGTGGCATGTTCACCTACCGCCCTTATTGCGACGGCTGCCGCGCCTGCGTGCCACTGCGTGTGCCGGTGGAAACCTTTGTGCCCACGCGCAGCCAGCGCCGCAGCGGCAAGGCGCATGCCGAGCTGAAAGCGCGGGTGCTTCGGCTGGGGTTCATGCCCGAGCATTACCAGCTTTACCTGCGCTACCAGGCCGGGCGCCACAGCGGCGGCGGCATGGACCAGGACAGCGTGGACCAGTACACCCAGTTTCTGCTGCAAAGCCGTGTCAATTCACGCATGGTGGAGTTTCGTGAACCGGGTCGGGGTGGTGAACCCGGCACGCTGAAGATGGTGTCGATACTGGACGTGCTGTCGGACGGCATCTCGGCCGTCTACACCTTCTACGAACCCGAGCCCGCCACCAGCTACGGCACTTACGGCGTGCTGTGGCAGATTGAACAGACGCGGCTGCTGAAGCTGCCTTATGTGTACCTGGGCTACTGGATCGCCCAAAGCCCGAAGATGGCCTACAAAGCGCAGTTCGGTCCTTACCAGGTGCTGCTGGACGGCCAGTGGCAAGCGGCAACTGCAGCATGAGCGCCGGCGTGACGGGCGGCACCGGCTCCGGACCCGGGTTAAGCACCACCGGCGCCGACCTGCGCGGCTTGCTGCTGGCCCGGCTCAGCCAATTTGATCTGTTAGGCCAACCCGCCGAAGGCCGGCGCCACGCGGCAGTGGCGCTGGCGGTCACCGAAGAAGGTCATGGCGCCGACCTGGAAGGCTTGCCGCGGCACCCGCACTGGAGCGAGGTGCCGGCTCTGCTCTTGACGCGCCGCGCACAAACGCTGCGCAGCCACGCCGGCCAGTGGGCGCTGCCCGGTGGCCGCATCGATACCGGCGAAACACCTGAACAAGCCGCCTTGCGTGAACTGGCCGAAGAGGTGGGTTTGCAACTGCAACCCACTGACGTGTTAGGCCGGCTGGACGACTACGCCACACGCTCGGGTTACCTGATCACACCGGTAGTGGTGTGGGCTGGCGCCGCGCGCCATGCGGTGCCGGCCGAAGCCGAGGTGGCCAGCATCCACCGCATACCGGTGGCTGAATTTTTGCGCCCCGACGCGCCGCTGCTGAACCAGGTGCGCGGCGCCGCACACCCGGTGCTGCGTATGCCGGTGGGCGAGCGCTGGATCGCTGCGCCCACCGCCGCTTTTCTGTACCAGTTTGCGCAGGTGGGTTTGCTCGGCAAACACCTGCGTGTGGCCCACTTTGACCAGCCCGCGTTTGCCTGGAAGTAAGCGCCGGCCGGCGGTGGCGCCACGCCACGCGCTGACAGCATGGATGACGCTGTTGACGCGCCTGGCATTGTCCGCGCCGCTGCTGCACGGCCTGGCCGCTGCTCAAAGCCTGACCGCAGAAGGGTCCGCAGAAACCCCGGCACCGGCCTACACCATCGTGCCGGGCGTGAAGCTGGAGGCGGAGGGCTCCACACCACGCTGGACCGCAGTGCCGCGCCTCAACGGCCGGCTGCGCGCGGTCGACATCGGTGTCGTCATCAACACCGCCGACCCCTATTCAGTGGCCGTGGGTGAACACTACATCAGCCGCCGCAACCTGGGCCCCCAGCAGGTGCTGCGCTTGAACTTGTCCACCCAAGCCGTGCTCTCGCGCGATGAGTTCGAAAAATTCCGGCTGCAGATCAACCAGCATTTCGGCCCCACCATTCAAGCGTTAGCCCTGGCCTGGAAAGCGCCCTATGCGGTGGGCTGCAACAGCATCACGGGCGCGCTGGCGCTGGGCTTCGACGCCGAGCTGTGCAGCAACGGCTGCAGGCCCTCACGCGTGTCGCGTTACTTCAATTCGGCAACCCACCGGCCGCTGACCGACATGGCTCTGCGGCCCGCCATGCTGCTGGCCGCGAACAGCGTGGAACAGGCGCGTGAACTGATCGACCGCGGCGTGCGCGCCGACCACACCCTCGTGCGGCGCAACCGCGCGCCGGTCACCGTGCTGCAGCTGTTGACCGACGACACCGCCCGCCGCGTGCGCACCGTGCTCTACCCGCCCGCCGGCGCCGTGCCGGGCGCCGGCGTGCAGATCAGCGTGGTGCCCGCTGCCGCGCTGGCCACGGCCAAACGCGTGCTGCTGGTGACCACAGGCGCCGTGAAAGTGGACTTCAGCACGCGGCCCGACTGGGTGCCGGGCGGCCTGGGCGACCACCTCACTTCGGTGGGCGGCGCGCTGAATGGTGGCCACGGGCAAGGCACGGCGCTGGACTGGATTGCCGCCGGCGCCACCGCCAGCCACGGCACGGTCAGCGAGCCCTGCAACCACCTGCAGAAGTTCCCGCATCCGCAGTTGTTGCTGCTGCACTACCTGCAGGGCGCCACCGCACTTGAGGCTTACTGGAAAAGTGTCGCCTGGCCGCAGCAGTCGCTGTTCA
The DNA here is from genome assembly GCA_043760045.1 of Betaproteobacteria bacterium. GTDB lineage: Bacteria > Pseudomonadota > Gammaproteobacteria > Burkholderiales > Burkholderiaceae_C > Rubrivivax. Next base: position 18,353 of record JAYUPP010000371.1, on the reverse strand, counting down.
TCGGCGAGCCACTGGCAGCGCCTTTTGCCCGGCCGCTGCTGGGTGCACCCGCGCCGTAAGCCCGTGCGCCAAAACGGGGTCAGCCTTGGCGGGCCACGCTGGTGCCGTCAGCCCCGCGAAAGCACTTCACACGGGTCTGCCGGTGGGTCAGGCAGCCGCGCTGCCCTTCATTCAGGCTGAATGTTGTGCTGACGCTCTTGTCGGTGACGGCCAGCGCCACCACGCGCGCGCCATCGATGAAGCCGCGCACGCTGGCCAGGTCGGTCAGCATGAACTGCAGGCGCCCGCCCAGCAAGTCGGTGTAAGCGGGGCCCACGCCCTTGTAAGGCACATGGCTGAAGCGCGCAGCGGTGGCTTCTTCCATCATGCGCACTCCCAGGTGCAGCGGGCTGCCACCGCCTGCGGTGCCATAAAACAGTGTCTGTGGCCCTTGTTTGCCACGTTCGATGAGGTCGCCCAGGGTCTTCAGCTTCGCGCCGGGATGGGCGACGATGACCATCGGCGCAATGACACCGCGCGTGACGGGCGCAAAGTCGCGAAAGACGTCGTAACTCAAGGTTTTGTACAGCACCGGGTTGATGCCCAGCGACGGGTTGCTGGCCACCCGCATCGTGTGGCCGTCGGCTGCCGCCTGCGCCACTGCGGTGGCGTCAATGGCGCCACTGGCGCCGGTTTTTTTTTGACCACAAAGGTCTGCTTCAGCTGCTCAGCCAGTGCCTGCGCCAGGATGCGCCCGCATGCATCAGCGCCACCACCCGCCGACGAAGGCACCACCACCGTCACCGGCTTGCTGGGCCATTCGCTTGCGCTTTGGGCCAGCGCAGCAACGCACAACACGCCGCCCACTTTCAGCAACAGCAGCGCACTGACCACTTTCTTCAGATTTATTACCCGTTCCCCCATGACGAACACCATTCCCGATGACGGGACAGGCTGTAAAGTCGGCAAGCGCAGCCGCATCGATCACCTCTGCACAAGTCACGAAAGCCTTCGACCGCATGAATGCGCCCCATCCTGAAGCCGCCCTGGTGCAGGACGTCGTTGACGCCAACCGCATCCTGTTTCACCAAGGCATCGTCGATGCCTTCGGACATGTCAGCGCGCGCAGCGCTGTCAACCCGCAGCGCTTTTTCCTGTCGCGCAATCTGGCGCCTGGCCTGGTGACAGGCGCTGACGTGCTGGAGTACGACGTGGCCACCGGCGAGCCGGTGTGTGCCGACACGCCACGGCAGTATCTGGAACGCACGATACACAGCGAAATTTTCAAGGCCCGGCCCGACGTGATGGCCGTGGTGCACCACCACTCGCCGGCCGTGCTGCCGTTCACCATCGCCAAAGGGGCCCCGCTCAAACCGGTGTGCCACATGTGTGGCTTTCTGGGTGCAGGGCCGCCGCTGTTCGAGCTTCGCGACACGGCCGGTGCGGCCACCGACTTGCTCATCAGCAACCGCGAACTGGGTGCCGCGCTGGCCCGGGCGCTGGGTGCCGCGCAAGTGGTGCTGATGCGCGGCCACGGCTGCACGGTGGTTGGCAAACGCGTGCGCATCGCCTTTATCGGTCGGTCTACACCGAGGTCAACGCGCGGCTGCTGCTGCAGGCGCGGCCGCTGGGCGCGGTGGCATCGCTCACCCCGCAAGAGGCCCAAGCCACACGCGCCACGGTTGAAGGGCAGGTCGAGCGCCCTTGGAAGTTGTGGCGCCAGCAGGCCTATGCAGCCAGCGCCGCGCCTGCTGACGTGTGAACCTGCACGCTGGCCGGCACTGCACATCCAACACTCAATCGGCACCACTGCCGCACCCGCCCCGCCATGAACAAGCTGCAGCTTTCCATCGCCACCACCGACTACGACCACTTTCGCGACATCCGCCTGGGCACGGTGACGGCCGAAGGCATAACGCTGAACTGGAGCAACCTGGGCCACCACGAATGTTTTGCGCGCTTCACAGCGAACCGCGAATTTCATCTGGCCGAGTTGTCGTTTGCCAAGTTCGCCGCGCAAGCCACGCGGCCGGGCAGCGACATCATCGGCTTGCCGGTGATCTGTTCACGGCTGTTCCGCTTCAGCTCGTTCTACGTCAACCGCAAAAGCGGCATCCGCACGGTGCAAGACCTGGCCGGCAGGCGGGTGGGCTCGCCGGAATGGGCCCATTCGGCCGCCGTCTACATGCGCGGCTGGATGCACAACGACATGGGCGTCAAGCTGCAGGATGTGCAGTGGGTGCAGGCCGGCGCCAATGCGCCGGGGCGCGAAGAGAAGGTGGAACTGAGCCTGCCCGCTGGCGTGCGCCTGACCCGCATTGCAGACCAATCACTCAGCCAGTTGCTGGCCGCCGGCGAGATCGACTGCGCCATCATCGCGCGCCCGCCGACCTGCTTTCTGGAAGGCCACCCCGACGTGGTGCGCCTGTTCCCTGACTTTCTGGACATGGAAGAGGACTACTTCCAGCGCACCAAGGTCTGGCCCATCATGCACATCATCGCGATGCAAAAACACATCGTGGACGAACATCCGTGGGTGGCGCGCAATCTGTACAACGCTTTTCTGGAAAGCAAACGCCGCAGCATCGAACGCCTGCTCGACCCCGCCGTGTCACGTTACCCGGTGCCGTGGTTGACCAGCTACGTGCGTCAAATGCGGGACCGGTTTGACGGTGACCTGTTCCCCTACGGCATCGAAGAAAACCGCCCCACCTGGGAGCAGATGGCGCTGTACACCCACCAGCAGGGCATTGCGCACCGGCAGTTCACGCCCGAGGAGATTTTTCCCAAGGGCATCATGACCAAGGTCATCATTTGATTTGAAGTGGAGCCCGCCATGAGTAACAGCCCCGCAGCCAGCGTTGCGCTCGCAAACGAGGTGCTGGCCGACCTGGCCGACCTTGGCGACTTGGCGGCAGCCAGCCGCATCCTGGCCGCGCAGGGTGTCGTCGACGGCTTCGGTCATGTGTCGATGCGCCACCCCTCAAACACCGGCCGCTACCTGATGGCCCGCGCGGTGGCGCCGGCGCTGGTGGTGCCGGGCGACATCATCGAATACACACTCGACAGCGAGCCTTGCAATGCACAAGGCCGCAAGAGTTTTCTCGAGCGGTTCATACACGGCGAGATCTACAAGGCGCGGCCCGACGTGATGGCCGTGGTGCACAGCCATTCACCGTCGGTGGTGCCTTTTGGCCTGGTGCGGGCCAAGATGCAGGCGATGTTTCACAACGCGGCATTCTTGGCCGCCGGGGTGCCGGTGTTCGACATCCGCGAGAAGTTTGGTGCCACCAACATGCTGGTGGGTGACGGCAACAAGGCCGAAGCGCTGGCGCAGACCTTGGGCGCGCGCGACGTGGTGCTGATGCGCGCACACGGCAGCGTGGCCTGTGGCCCCAGCCTGCAGACGGCTGTTTTCCGCGCCGTCTACACCGAGGTCAATGCCCGCATGCAGCACTGGGCCACTGCGCTGGCAGCCGGTGAGCCGCTGGCGGGGCTGGACGAAGAAGAAGGTGTGCTGGCCGATGAAGTGAACCAGGGCGCGGGCCTGCGCGCCTGGGACCTGTGGCGCGCCCAGACCCGCGAACAGCTGGGCTGGTGACGGGCACCCGCACCCGCACCCGCATACGCATACGCACCCACATACGCATACGCATACGCACGCTAACAAGGAAACATCATGCACAGCGAAACCGCCCTCAAGCAGCAGCTGGTGGACTGCATCCGCATGCTGGAAGCCAACGACATCATCGACTACAACGGCCACGCCAGCATCCGGCTGGACGACGGCCGCATGCTCATCAACATCGGCTCTTGCCAGCGCAGTTGCCTGACGGTGGCCGACATCTGCACCATCGACATGGACGGACAGGTGCACGGCGTTGCCGCCGGCAAGCCGCCGCTCGAATTTCACCTGCACGCCGGCATCTACCGCGCGCGGCCCGATGTGCAGGCTGTTGTGCATGCGCACCCCAAGTGGTCAACGTTCCTCACGATGACCGGCCACGTGTATGCGCCGGTGTATGCGCAGGGCTCACTCGTCTACCCGGTGCCGCTGCTCGACACGCCCAATTCCATCAACAACCGCGCCATTGCCGATCGCCTGGCCGCCACGCTGGGTGAGCGCCCGGCTGCGCTGATGAAGTCACACGGCGCGGTGACGGTGGGCAAAAGCATCGTCGAAGCTTTTGTGCTGGCCAACTACATGGAAGAAAACGCGCACCGCCAGTACATGGCGATGCAGATCGGCAAGCCCTATGTCTTCAACGAACAAGAGCTGGCGCTGTGCCGCGAAAAGCTGTGGTCTGAAACGCTGTTCAAGCGCGCCTGGGACCACTTCCACGCCAAGCTGAAGTAGGCCAGCTCTCAGCCCGTCAAGCCACGTTTACAGGCTGGCTTGCACCAACTGCCGCAGCTCGTCGGTGACCTGCGGCTCGATGCCGAACCAGGCTTTCCAGGCCAGCGGGCCCTGCTGCAGCAGCATGCCCAGGCCGTCCACGGTAGCGTGCCCCCGGGCGCGCGCGGCAGCCAGCAAGGGCGAAGGCAGGGGGATGTAGACGATGTCGGCCACGATGGCCTCAAGCGGCAGCTGGTGAAGGTGGATGTCCAGCGCGGCCTGGCCCACCATGCCCTGGCTGGTGGCGTTGACGAGCAGGGCCGCGCCTTGCAGCGCAGCGTGGCGATCGGCCCAGTTGCAGGCCGTGATGCCGGGCCCCAAGGCTTGCGCCACTTCTTGCGCGCGCGCCAGCGTGCGGTTGACAAGGCGGATCTCGCGCACCCCTTCCTGCAGCAAGCCGTGACACACGGCGCGCGCGCCACCACCTGCACCCACCACCACCGCCGGCCCGGCTTCGGCACGCCACAGCGGCTGCTGGTGGCGCAGGTTGCGAATGAAACCGAAGGCGTCGTTGTTGCTGCCCAGCAGGCTGCCGTCGGGCCGCACCGTGACGCAGCTGATGGCACCCATGGCCCGCGCCGTTTCGTGCACCTCGTCAACGACGGTCAGCGCCTGTTGCTTGTGCGGAATGGTCACGTTGCAGCCTGAAAAACCCAGCGCCGGCAGCGCCCGCAGGGCTGCGGTCAGGCCCTCGGGGCGTATCGCCAGCGGCACATAACGACCCTGCAGGCCAAGCTTGGCAAACCAGTGGTTGTGCATCAGCGGCGAGCGCGAATGCATCACCGGCCAGCCCATCACGCCGGCCAGCAGGTAACGGTCTGTGTTCGTCGTGGCTGGGTTTGTCATGTCGATGGGGCCCACTCAACTGCCCAGGTAGGTGCCGCCATTGACATGCAGCACCTGCCCGGTGGTGAAACGCGCGTGCGGGCCGCACAGGTAGACCACCGCCTGCGCCACTTCTTGCACCGTGCCGCGGCGGCCCAGCAGCGCTTTGTGCCCGGCGTGGTGTTGAGGCGCCGCCGACGCGCTGGCGGCTTTGCGCTCGGTGGCGATCAGGCCCGGCGCCACACAATTCACGGTGATGCCTTGCGGCGCCAGGTCGTGCGCCAGCGCGCGCGTCAGGCCCACCAGGCCGGCCTTGGCGGTGACCACGTGCACCCGGCCTGCCGCGCCGGTGTGCGCCGTCAGCCCGCCGATGTTGACAACGCTGGCCTGCGACGATGCCCGCAGCCAGGGCAGCGCCGCCTGGCTGCAGAAGAAGGCGCCGTTCAGCACCACCGCCAGAGTGTCGTGCCAGTCTTGGGCGCTCAGCGCTGCAAGCTCGGCCTCGCGGCGTATCGCGGCGTTGTTCACCAGCACGTCCAGCCGGCCCCAGTGCGCCGTGATTTGCGCCACCATGGCCTGCACCGCCGCCTGTGCGGCCACATCGGCCACACAAAGCAGCGCCTGCCCGCCGGCGGCCGTGATCTCGTCAACAACCCCCTGCCCTTCGGCCACCGAGCTGCGCACGTTCACGGCCACTGCATGGCCACAGGCATGCAGCGCTAACGCAATTTCGCGCCCGATGTTGCGGCCGGCGCCGGTGACCAGCGCCACCGCTTGATGCACAGGCAAGGGCGGCGCAAGCTTCACCACGTCAGTCACCACGCGCTCACCACGTCAGCGCCCCAGCTTGAATCACGCTTTGGCCCAGCAGCCCCGCCACTGCGGTCAGCAGCGCATCCGATTGAGTGCGAAGAAGGCCGCCGTGTGCGCAGTTGGCGTGGAACTTGTGCTGCAGGTCGGCATCGGTGAGCGGGTGCGCCACACCGCCCTTGAAGTAAGCCTGGCGGTGTTCAAACACGGTGCCGTCTTTCAATGTGACTTTGAGGTGCCCGGTGAACTGCCGGGGGTAGGGGTTGGCCGGGTCGACCACGTAGTGCACCTTGGCCATCAGCGCCAGCAAGCAGGGGTCGCTGACCTGCGCGTCGGTGTACTCCGACAGCCCTGCGTTGTCTTTCAGCAGCGCCACTGCAATCGCATAAGGAATGCTGAACTTCGCAGCGTAGGCGTTTTGCGGTGCACGTTTGCTGGCCAGCGGTTCCCACAAGCGGTGCACGATGCCTTCGGCGGTTTCGCATTCGATGTGCGCAATGCGTTCTGATGTTATGCCGCGCTGGCGAAAGGCGCGAGCGCAGTCGATGTAGGGGTGCGCCATGGTGCCGCAGGCATAGGGTTTGAAGGCGACGGTGGTCCACAGCCACTGTGTGCCGAAGCCCGCCAGCATGGCTGCAAAGTTGCCGTTGCTGGTGTTGGCATAACCGTGAAAGTACCCGTGCTGGCCTTCGAACACCGTGCGCGGCCCTTCAAAACCGGCACTGGCCAGGCGCACGGCGCGGTAACCCGACTGCGCCGCCCAGCCGGGGTGCAAACGCTTGGTCCACGCGCCTTCGGCCAGGTATTCGATGATGCCGCTGCCCATGCTGCCGGCAATGCCGAAAGCGTTGACCAACACCGCCTCGGGCACCCGCAACAGCGCGCCCACGCCGGCCACGGCACCCATCACGCCAAAGATGGCGGTGGGGTGGAAGCCGGCTTGGTGCACTTTCATCGGCGCCACCGCGCACAGCCGGCACATCACTTCAACGCCCACCGCGATGCCGCGCAACAGCTCGGCGCCGCTGGCGCCATGGCGCTGCGCAGCGGCCAGCACCGCCGGCACCACCACCGCGCCGGCATGCACCGGGCCGCCTTCAAAGGTGTCGTCAAAGTCTTCACCGTGGGCGGCGGTGCCGTTGACGAAGGCTGCGCCTTCCACCCCCAGCTGCAGGCCAGAGCCGATCACCGTGCAGGGCCCGGGCTGGTCGATGCTGTTGATGGCCGCCTGCACATAGCGTTCGTTGCGCGCCGCCACGCAGATGCCCACCACGTCGAGCAACAGGCGCTGCGCCACGGTGCTGGCCTGGGGGTCGGCTTCGGGCTTGCAGTGCACGATGCCGCGCGCCAGATGTTGGGCAACGGACATCAAGGCGAAGGAGATCGGGGCGGCGGAAATTGAGGCGGCTTCAGGGGGCATGCAGGTTCTCTTTGCGCAACGCAGTTCAGCCGTGTTTGCGGCGGCCACCGGCAAACTCTTTCCAGCCGGTGTAAGCCGTCAGCACGGCTGCCAGCAGCAGCAGGGCCAGCGACACCTTGTCGGTGAAAAAGATGGCCGGGTTGCCATCGGCAATCAGCAGGCTGCGCCGGTAGTTGCTTTCCACCATGAAGCCGAGCACCAGGCCCAGCACCAGCGGCAGCACCGGCACCTTCAGCCAGCGCAGCAGGTAACCGAACACACCCACGCCGATGACGAGGAAAATCTCAAAGATGCTTTGGTGGATGGCGTACACCCCCGACATCACCAGCGCCAGGATGGTGGCCATCAGGTAGGGCTTGGGCCGGTTGACGAGCCAGATGCACGGCGACAGGATCACCAAACCAATCAGCAGCATGGCGATGTTGGCTATCAGCAGGCCCCCATACAGCCCATACACCACTTCAGGCGCCTTGCTGAACAGCATCGGCCCGGGCTGCAGGCCGTGGATGAGAAAACCGCCCAGCAGAATAGCCGCCGAATTTGAGCCCGGTATGCCCAGGCTGAGCAAAGGCACCAGCGCGGTGGCGGTGACCACGTTGTTGGCGCATTCCGGTGCGGCTATGCCTTCGGGCGAGCCGTGGCCGAACTCTTCGGGGTGTTTGCTCCAGCGCTTGGCCTCTGAATAGGCCATGAAGGCTGCAATGGTGCCGCCTGCGCCTGGCGTCACACCTTCCACGGTGCCGATGGCCGCACCAATGGCCTGCGGTTTGAACAGGCGTTTGCTCATGGCCCAGTTGGGCAGCTTCAGGCGCGCTTCGCCCTTGTCGGCTTTGGCCCATGGCGGCTCGGTGATCTGCACCAGCATCTCGGTGACGGCAAACAGCCCCACCATGATGAGGATGGGCTTGACGCCGCCCAGCAGGTCGGGCGAGCCGAAGGTGAATCGTGGCACGCCGCTGACGGGGTCGCTGCCGATGAAGGCGATGCACAGCCCCAGCAGCGCGGCAATGCTGCCCTTCAGCAGCGAGCCGCCCGACAAACCCGCAATGACACTCAGCCCCAGGATGCCGAGCGAAAAATACGCCGCCGGCGTGAAAGCCAGCGCCACCTGCGCCAGGCTCTCGGTGCACAGCACCAGCACCACCAGGCCAAACAGGCCACCCCACAGGCCCGACATCAGGCTGATGCCCAGTGCCTCGCCGGCTCGCCCTTGTTGCGCCATCGCGTAGCCATCGGTCACCGTGGCCGACGCTGAATTGGTGCCGGGTGTGCGGATCAGAATGGCCGGGATGCTGCCGCCATATTCAGCGCCCACGTACACGCTGGCCAGCAGCACCAGTGCCGTCGTCGGGTCCATGCCCACGGTGAAAGGCAGCAGCAGCGCCATCGCTATCGACGGGCTGATGCCGGGCAGCGCGCCGCCCAGAATGCCCCACAGCACACCGCCAAAAGCTGCCAGCAGAACACCCAGCGAAGCCAGCTGCTGCAGCGCGATGGACAAGCCGCTCATGTCGGCATCACGCGCTTACGACCACAACCGGCCCACGGGCATGCGCACCTGCAGGGCCTGGTCGAACAGCAGCCACAAAGCCGGGCCCACCACCGCCGCACACAGCAGCAGCGTGGTGCGCAGCGGCGCGCCGGCGAGCCGGCCGCTGGCCAGCACCAGCAGGCTGACGCTGAGTGCATAACCCAGCAGCGGCAGCAGCAGCCCGTAGCCGATGAGGATGAGCACCAAACCGCCACTGCGCAGCAACACCGTTGCGGCACCAGGCCTTGCTTGATTGGAGACATCATCAACAGCCCCGCTCTGCGGCGACTTCTCGACCTGCTCTTCAAGCTGCGGTGCCGCCGCGAACGACTTGATGAACAGCGCCAGCGCTGCCACGCCCATCGCGATGCCCACGCCTTGCGGCACCCCACCGGCACCGACGGCATCGGACAGCAGGCTGTCTTCGATGCCGCGCGCGGCGCTCACGCAGCTGGCCGCAAACGCTGCAGCGCCCACCGCCAGCACCCGGTCGCGCGCACGGTCGCTAACTTTCATGATGAGGGGCAAGGCCCCGGATCATGGAACACCTCCGACATATCGCGACAAGCTCACTTGATGAGGCCCAGCTCTTTCAGCGACACCGTCACGTCTTGCACAAACTGGGCCGTGAACTTGCGTGCCTGCTCGCGACCCATCAGCGCCGGGATCAGGTTTTCTTTGGTGTAGGCCGCCTTGTAGGCCGGGTTGTCGAGCGCCTTCTTCAGCGCCTCCTCCCAGGCCTTGGCCACTTCGTCGCTGACCCCTTTGGGGCCGGCGATGCCGCGAAACTTGGTGACCACCACGTTGTAGCCCTGCTCTTTGGCGGTGGGCAGGTTCGGCAGACCGTCCAACCGCTTTTCATTCAACACCGCCAGCAGGCGGATCTTGCCCGCGTCGAGCTGGCCCTTCAGTTCTTGAATCTCGCCTATGCCGATGTCATAAGTGCCGTTGAGCACGCCGATCATCTGGTCGCCGCCACCTTCGTGGCTGACGATGGCGGCCCGCACGCCGTTGTTGCGCGCCAGGCGTTCCATCGCCAGCCGCTCCAGCGAAGCCGGGTTGCTGGCGCCCCACTTGCTTTTGCCCGGGTTGGCCTTGGCGAAGTTCATCAATTCGGCCAGGGTTTTGTAAGGCGATTCAGTGCGGGTGTAGATGACCTCGGGGTCGATGAAAACGATGGCGATGGGGTCGAGGCCGTCATAACCCACCGCCGGTTTGGACAGCAAGGTGGTCTGGATGTAGGTGGGCGTGGTGCCGTAAAAAATGCTGCCGTCGGGCTTGCCCGCAGCCACATGCGCCACCGCCGTGGCGCCGCTGCCACCGCGGATGTTTTCAACCGCAAAGCTTGTTTTCATCACCGGGCCCAGCACCTGCGAGAGTTCACGCAGGAAGAGGTCGGTGCCACCACCGGGGCTGCTGTGGGTGACCAGCGTGATGCGGCTCGGTGGCGGCGGGGTTGGGCTCTGGGCCTGGGCGGCAGCGGTGAACACCACGCCCCAGTGCAAGGCGATCAACAGCGACAACAAGGGCTTCATGACCGGGCTTTCAATGTTCGTGATGACCATGATGGTGGTCGTGGTCGTGGTCGTGACTGTGATGAGGGTCGTGGGCGTGACCATGGTCATGGCCATGATCGTGATCAGGCAACGGTTTGGCTTCGGCTTCCTGGTATCCCAGCATCACCGCTTCCATCACCTTGCGCATCGGGTCTTCGCCCAGCGCCACGTGGCCGGCAAGGAAGCCCGCCAGCCGCGCCAGCACCAAAGACTGCATCGCCATTTGCCGGTAAGCGCTGCCGGCTTCGGCGCCTTCGTTGTCTTGCACGCAGCGCTGCAGGATGCGGTTGAACAAACCGTCGAGATAGGCGTTGAGGTCGTCTTGCGCCACAGCGGCCGCAGGCGCGGGCCCAAGCAGCAAGCGGCTGCGCGAAACAAAGCGCTGATAGAGGTGGCTCTCGCGCTGGTCTTCGGGGTCAAGATCGCCACACATGGTTAGAAACCTTCCGCGCGTTCAAGCTGCTCGAACCAGTCGAAGCCCATCGGTTTGACGATGCGGCTGTTCACGACCACGATGCGCGCTTCGTTGTTCGGGCTGCTGTTGAAGTGCTGGTGCGCGCAGTAAGGCGGGATGTAGACAAAGTCGCCCTGCTCCCATGCAAACTTCTTCGGCTTTTCGTCCCACGAAAATTCAAACTCGTCTTTGCAATCGAACCTAACGTCCCAATGAAGGTCGTAACCGCTACCTTCCACCACGAAAAAAATCTCTTCGGTCAGGTGGCGGTGTTTGCCACTGGCCTTGCCTGGCGGCAGGAACTGCTGATAGATGTCGAGGCAGCATTCCTTGGTGTTCATCTGCTCGTGGATGATGTGTTTGATCAGCCCGTCGGGCGAGCGTTCAAACGGCATGTCGGCGGCTTTCACGACATTCATGCGCGCTTCGTAGTCCTGCCGAAAGCGGGCCGAAGCTGCCACCGCCTGGGCGAAAAAATCCACCTCGCGCGTCTTGGCGTGCGCGCGGGCATGTTCGATGGCGTCAACGATGTTGTTGCTCATGGGGTGCTCAAGAATGAGGCTGGCTTCAGATGTGGGTGGGCGGCACGTAGCTGCGCTGCGCATCGGTTTCAGCGTCTTTGGGCGGGTAGGCCACCACCTTCTGAAACAGCATGTGCATGAACAGGAACAGCGGCTTGGCTTTCATGATCAGCACGATGGACTCATCCGCCGGGTCGTCGTTGAAGTGCTGGTGCACGCAGCCGTTTTCCACGATCAGCGCGTCACCCGCTTCCCAGTCCAGCCGCTTGCCGTCGTGCACGTCGTGGCCCTTGCCCTTGAGCACAAAAAACACCGCGCTGTTCATGTGGCCGTGTTTCTGGCCGTAGCCGCCGGGGGCGTAAACATCCAGGTGCGCCTCGATGCTTTGTGCCACCTTCACGGCCTGCGGGTTGATGATCTTCTTGCCGAAGTTCTGCGGCCCGCCTTTCCACTTCCAGTCTTTGCTTTTATACACACGCGGCTGGCTGAAGAGTTCGTGCACCAGTTCGCCATAGGTGCCTTCCAGAGCGCGCACAAAAACGCGCTTCTTGGTCCAGCGTTCCCACACCGCTTCGTCGGCCGGCGGTGGGGTTTGGGCCCGGGTGTCTTCTGCCATCTGTTTCTCCTCGGTCTGCGTTCGGGGCTTGGAATTCATTTGGACATGAAGAGCCGGTCCCACTGGCGTTGCCACAGATCGGCTTCGTCCAGCGTGACCGCAGGGTCACTCATCACAAAAGGCATGCCGCTGGTGTCGGTCTTCACCTTGTTGCTGGCCGGTGTGCGGCCCATCTCGTTCATCATTGTTTGTGCCTCGGGGCTGAGCATGAAGTCAACAAACAGCAGCGCCGCATGCGGGTGCGGCGCATGGCGGGCCACGCCGATGCCCTGCGGGCGCGCAATCACCGGCTCCACCGGCGCCCAGTCCACCGGCGCACCGCGTTTCTTGAAGCTTTGTGCATTGGCGTGATAAGCGGTGAGGCCGACGTCAATTTCACCCGCAGAGATCAGCTGCGCCAGCAGCACGTGGCCTTTGCGCATGTCGGGCTTCATTGCGCCGAGCTTGCGCATGAAGTCCATGCCGCGCGCGTCGCCCCAGGTCTTCACCACGCCGGCCATCCATTCGGCGTCGGTGGCTTCCAGTGCGATGCGGCCTTTCCATTTCGGGTCTAGAAAACCTTCATAGGTCTTGGGCAACTCACTGGCCTTCCCCTTGTTGGGGTTGTAGGCGACGACAAAAAAATTCAGCCGGTCGGGCACCCACAGGCCGTGTTTGGGAATGATGCTGGCCGGCAGGTCGGCCAGATGCGGGCTGTAGAAGTCGGCCAGCACCTGTTCACGCGCCAGCGACTCCATCTCGGGGCCATTGGTTTCAACCACGTCCACCGCATGGCGTCGCGCCTGCGCCTCTTGCACGGCGCGCTTGACCACGCTGTCGCTCAGCGCACGCCACAGGTTCACCTTGACGCCGGTTTTTTTCTCGAAGGCTTCCACCAGCGGTGTCGCCTCGGTGGGCGCCAGCGAGGTGTAAACCGTGACGCTGCCTTCTTGTTTGGCACGCTCCAGCAGCCGCGCCTGGCGGTCGGCGCCTTTGTAGTGGTAGACCGCAGCATGCGGGCTGGAAGGTGGGCTGGCAGGCGCCGCCGGCGCCGCTTGCACCGCCTGCGCCGCCTGCGCCGCCTGCGCCGCCAGCGCCGCCTGCACCGCTTGCGCCAGCGCAGAGGCGCTGCACAAAACCAGCGTGGCGGCCGCGATCGTGGCCACAAGTTTCCTCACCGGCAGTCTCCTGTGTCAGCAGATGGACAGGCATAAAACACCGGCAAGTGGCGCCGGCTCACGCGCAAGGCAGGTCACTTTGACGCGTGCAAAAGTCTATGCTCAAATCGCCTGCGGTTCAACTGAAAGAACATTGTTCCCTTATACGGAACGCCGGAGTTGCCATGCCCCACGACAAAGACCTGACCCATTGGCACGAACCCTCGGGCAACCGCAAGGCGGGTTTTGGCACCTTCAAGAAGCAGCCCACGCCTTATGACGCTTTCATGGAAAGCGAGGGCATACCCGTTTTCCGCGACATCGGCATCAGCCGCGTGCAGGACCTGCCCTTGTTCAACTGGAAACGCACCGGCGGCAAGGGCCATTACATCCAGCTGCTGGGCACTGAAACCAAGTGGGGATGTTTCGTGGTCGAGGTGCCGCCGGCCGGCGCGCTGCATGCGCAAAAGCACATGTTTGAGGAAATCTACCTGGTGGTGGAAGGCCGCGGCACCACCGAGGTCTGGCAAGAAGGTGACAGCAAAAAACACGTCTTCGAGTGGCAAAAGGGTTCGATGTTCTCGATTCCGATGAACGCCTGGTTTCGCATCGTCAACGCCACCAGCGGCGGCGCGCTGCTGTTGGCCGGCAACACGGCGCCCAATGTGTTGAACATGATCAACAACGTGGACGCGGTGTTCAACAACCCCTTTGTTTTCCGCGACCGTTTCAACGGCGCCGACGACTTCTTCAAACCCAAAGACGACATCGAACCCGACCCCGTGCGCGGCCTGGCCATGCGGCGTACCAACCTGATTGCCGACGTGGTGAATTGCGAGCTGCCGCTGGACAACCGGCGCAGCCCGGGCTGGCGGCGTGTGGAACCCTTCATGACCAACAACCAGTTTTATTACTGGATCGGCCAGCATGAACAGGGCCGCTACAGCAAGGCCCACGCGCACACCAGCGCCGCCATCCTGATCTGCCTGAAGGGCAAGGGCTACACCTACACCTGGCCCGAGAAGCTGGGTGAAACACCATGGCAAAACGGCAAGGCCGACCAGGTGCGACGCGTGGACTACGAACCCGTGGGCCTGGTGACCGCCGCACCCGGCGGTGCACGCTGGTACCACCAGCACTTCAGCGCCGGCAAAGAGCCGCTGCGCCTGACGGCCTGGTTCGGCCCCCACAACCCCGGCCGCGACCCCGGCGCACCCGGCGCCAAGCACGTGGACTACACGGCGATGGACGTCACCGAGGGCGGCACCTCCATTCCCTATTGGATGGAAGACCCGCACTTGCGGCGTGAATACGAAGCCGACCTGCAGGCGAGTGGCATCGCTTCACGCATGGACCCGGCGCTGTATGTGAAGCCCGACGGTGTGCAGGCCCAGAAATCGGAAACCGCGTCGAGCGCTGCGGGGTGATGGCCGCAGACTTCGGGTGTTTGGCCCCCGCGCCCGCAGGCGCGATGGCAGCCCAGGCGCCCGCAGGCGAACTTACAGGCGAAGCACCCGCAGGCGGGCTTGCACCCGAGGCGCCCGCCGGCGGGCGCGTGTTCTTCAGCAACGTGCGCCGCAGCCTGGAATTCGAAGACGAGATCGTGCTCGTCAGCGTCGGAGTGGACATCGGTTCGTCCACCTCGCACCTGGTGTTTTCGCGCCTGCGGCTGGAACGGCTGGACAGCCGCTATGTGGTGGCCGAGCGCACGGTGCTGCATGAAAGTGAAGTGCTGCTGACGCCTTATGCCGACAACTTCACCATCGACGCCGCCGCGCTGCGCACCTTTGTTGACGGCCAGTACCAGCTCGCCGGTGTGCGGCCCGAGCAGATAGACAGCGGCGCGCTCATCCTCACCGGTGTGGCCGTGCGGCGCAGCAACGCGCGCGCCATTGGCGAGCTGTTTGCAGCGCAGGCCGGCAAGTTTGTGGCCGTGAGCGCCGGCGATGCGATGGAAACCACGCTGGCCGCCATGGGCTCGGGTGCGGCAGCACGCAGCATCCGCGACGGCGTGCGCGTGATGAACATCGACATCGGTGGAGGCACCAGCAAGATTGCGCTGTGCGAAGGCGGCGCAGTGGTGGCACAGACGGCAGTGGATATCGGCGCGCGCATCGTGGGCCTGGACAACAGCGGGCGTGTGGTGCGGCTTGAAGCCGCCGGCGTCCGCTTGGCGGCCGCAGTGGGGCTGGCGCTCGAAGTGGGTGGCATGCCAGACCCCGGCAACTTGCAGCGCCTGGTGGACCACATGGCCGATCGGCTGTTCGAAACACTGCAAGGCGGCACACCCAGCGCCGCCACCGCCGCGCTGTTGCGGCTGGCGCCGCTGCCGGCCAGTGCGCCGCCCGAAGTGCTGACGTTTTCGGGCGGCGTTGCCGAATACATGCACGGCCGCGAGACACGCAGCTTCGGCGATCTGGGCCCGGCCCTGGCGCGTGCCGTGTTGCAGCGGGTGCAGGCCTGGGGCCCGCAAATCGCCACGCCGGCCGCCGGCGACCAGGGCATCCGCGCCACCGTGGTGGGTGCGTCGCAGTACACCGTTCAGGTCAGCGGCAGCACCATCTTTGTGGAACCCCCGGCCACCCTGCCGCTGCGCAACCTGCCGGTCATCACACCGCCGCTGCCGCTGCAGGACGAAACGCTGGACGCGCAGGCCATTGCAGCTGCCGTGCAGGCCGCGCTGCGCCGGCAAGACCTGCAACACGGCGAACAAGCCGTGGCGCTGTGTTACCGCTGGCAGGGCAGCGCCACCTTCTGGCGCCTGGACGCCTTCTGCCGTGGCGTAGCGCTGGGGCTGGCCGCTGTGCTTCGACACGGCGGCGCGCTGGTGCTGGTGGGCGACGGCGACATCGGCGGCCTGGTCGGCATCCACCTGCACAGTGAGCTGAAGCTGGCGCAGACTGTCGTCAGCATCGACGGCATCGTGCTGCAAGAGCTGGACTTCATCGACATCGGTGCTTTGCTGGAAACCTCGGGCGCGGTGCCGGTGGTCATCAAGTCGCTGGTGTTCCCTGGCAGCGCGCAGCTCGGGCGAGGTGCCGAAACGCTCACCCCGCTGCAACATCTGGGCTGACCTGAAGAGCGCCACGATGGACCACCCACTGCCCGGCGCCCCCACCCACGCCTGGCAGGTGATGCACCCGCCGGTGCAGGCCCATGAGCACGGCTGGCTGAAGGTGGGCGAAGGCCACGCCGTGTTTTGGGAACGCTGCGGCCACCCTGCTGCGCCGGCGGCAGTGTGGGTGCACGGTGGGCCCGGCGCGGGCGCCAACGCACAAGACAGGCGCTGGTTCCACCCACAGCACTGGCACACGGTGCTGTTCGACCAGCGCGGCTGCGGCCGTTCACACGCAGGCAGTGACCTGCTGCACGCCAACACCACCGCCCATCTGCTGCGCGACATGGAAGCCCTGCGTGAGCACCTGGGCATCACACGCTGGCTGCTGGTGGGCGGCTCGTGGGGCAGCACGCTGGCACTGGCCTACGCGCAGGCGCACCCCACGCGGGTGCTGGGCCTGGTGCTGCGCGGTGTGTTCCTGGGCACGCAGGCAGAAAGCGACTGGCTCTACGCCCCCGGCGGCGCTGCGCAAGCGCAGCCGCAGGCCTGGCACCGCGTGTGCACAGGCGCGGGCCAGCAGCCGGGCCAAACCTTGCTGGACGCGATGCACACCCGCCTGCAGTCCAACAGCGCCACCGCTGCGGCAGCGGCGCAAGCCTGGTGGCGCTGGGAACAAGACCTGATGGCGCACGAGGCGCCCGCACAAAAAACCACGCGCCTGGCGCCGCCGCCCGCTGCCGAGCTGATGCGCCTGGCCCGCATCGGCGTGCACAACGCGCGTGCCGGCTGGTTCCTGCCTGCCGCGGGCTTGCTGTCGCAAGCAGCGCGCCTGCACGGCCTGCCCGGTGTCATCGTGCAGGGTGGCCGCGACCGCGTCACACCGCCAGCTTCGGCGCGTGCGCTGCAGGCCGTTTGGCCGGGCGCGCGCATGCTCGAGATTGCAGCTGCCGGCCACGCCAGCACGCACCCCGAAATGGCAAACGCGCTCGTTCACGCCATCGAAACAGTGTTGCACTGACACCGGTCATCCAGCAGCCGCAGAACCAGGAGACCCCTTATGGCTCCGCCCAAGATCACGGCTGAAACGGCACACCCGGAACACAGCCCCGAACCGCAGTCCGCACCCCGACTTCATGATCGACGTCATCCGCACGCTCGACATCGACTGCATCAGCACCAACCCGGGCAGCAGTTTTCGCAGCCTGCACGAAAGCCCGGTGAACCAGGGCGGCAACAAAAAGCCCGAACTGCTGACCTGCCTGCATGAAGAAAGTGCTGTCGCCACGGCGCACGGCTACGCCAAAGCCGCCGGCCAAGCGATGGGCGTTTTTCTGCACGGCACCGTGGGCCTGCAACACGCCGCGATGGCCATCTACAACGCCTGGGTTGACGGTGTGCCGGTGCTGATGAATGCCGGCAACGGGGCCGACCGCCTGGCGCGCAACCAGGCCGGTGTGGACGCCCTGGTGAAGCTGGCCGAAGCCCTGGGTGCCGCGGTGGTGGACATGGGCGGGCGCATGAACTTTCCGCACCAGCACCCGCTGTGCCACAGTGGCCGCCGCCGCGCGCCACCGCACGCTGGTGCGCGATGCCGCGCGCCGCCGCGCGCTGGTGCGCGATGCCGACGTGGTGCTGCTGCTGGCAGTGGCCGACCCCTGGGGTCAGTTCAACAGCTTCAGCGACCCCCACAAGATTCAGCGTTATGTGGCGGCCAAGGGCGCGAAGATCGTCAACCTGTCGATGCAGGACGTTTACAGCCGCAGCAACCACCAGGACTTCCAGCGTTACACGCCGGCCGACCTGAGCATCAACGGCGACGCACAAAGCAGCCTGGCGCCCTTGACCGAACAGGTGCTGCGCCTGCTAACGCCCGAACGCCAGCGCGCGGCCCAGGAACGCGCCGCTGCGCACGGCGAACAGGCACGCCGCGCACGCGCCAACCAGCGCGCGGCCGCAGCGCGCGGCTGGGACGCCAGCCCCGTGAGCACGGCGCGCCTGTGCATGGAAACTTATGAGGTGATCAAAAACGAAGCTTGGGCGCTGGTGGTCAG
>JAYUPP010000370.1:0-7750 GCA_043760045.1 Betaproteobacteria bacterium | reverse complement strand
GTGGCCATGCGCAACGCCAACGACGGCATCTCGCTGGCGCAGGTGGGTGAAGGTGCGCTCGGCAAGGTCAGCGACCTCTTCCAGCGCATGCGTGAACTGGCCGTGCAGTCCGCCAACGGCACCAACACGGCGGCCGACCGCACCAGCCTGAACCAGGAGTTTGTGCAGCTGGGACAGGAAGTCACACGCAACCTGGGCGGTACGCAGTTCAACGGCCTGAACATTCTGGCCACCACCGATGTCTCGGTGTTCCAGATCGGCGCCAACAGCAACAGCACCATCGACCAGCTGACGGTGGCTGCCTTCGACTGGACCAGCAACTCCGCCATCACCGGCGTGGTGGGCTCGGCCGTCATCAGCGGCACCGACATGCCGACCATGCAGATCACCGACACCACCGGCGCACAGGCCGCGCTGGCCGGCATTGATGCCGCCATCGACGCTGTGAATTCACAGCGCGCCGAATTCGGCGCGGTGCAGAACCGCTTCGAAAACGTCGTCGGCAACCTGATGGTGGCCTCTGAAAACCAGGCCGCAGCGCGCAGCCGCATCATGGACGCCGACTACGCTTTGGAAACGGCCAACCTGTCACGCGCGCAAATTCTGCAGCAGGCGGGCAATGCGATGGTGGCGCAGGCCAATCAGCTGCCCCAGCAAGTGCTGGCACTGCTGCAGCGTTAGACCCAAGTGCTGGCACTGCTGCAGCGTTAGACCCAGGTGCTGGCACTGCTGCAGCGCTGATTTCGCTGCCTCTCCCTGCAAGGCAGAGGGGGCCATGCAAGGGAGCCCAAGCGGGGCCCGAGTTACAACCCGTCACGCAGTGCCGCTAAGCCTTCGAAAGCGCCTTGCCGATATGTCAATCATGGAAAAGGCCTGAAGCTCAGCAGGTCTGCCAGGGCCGGTGGCATGTCGCCCCGCGCCGCGCGAAATAGAACTGCGCTGGAGAAATAGCATGGCCGCAATCACATCGCTCGGCATCGGCAGTGGCGCTGACCTGAACAGCCTGGTCACGCAACTGGTGGCCGTTGAACGCCAGCCGTTGCAGCAGATGCGCAGCGCCGCCAGCGGGCTGCAAACACAGGTTTCGTCCTACGGCAAGCTTTCCAGCCTGCTCAGCGGGCTGCAGGCCGCCGCCAACAAGATCAACAGCAGCGCGCTGTGGTCGCAGTCCAGCGCCCGTTCCAGCGACGAAGCCGCCGTGGGTGTGGTGGGAGGCAGTGGCGCCGCAGCGGGCAACTACAGCGTCAGTGTCACCAAGCTCGCAAGCAGCCAAACGGTGGTGACAGCGAGCCCGCTCGCCAGTGCCAGTTCGCTGGTGGGCAGCGGCACGCTGACCTTGGAAGTGGGCGAATGGGAACAAGAGCCGCTGAACTTCGTGCCGCATGTAGGGCGCAACCCGAGCACCGTGAACGTCGAAGCCGACGACACGCTGGCCAGCCTGCGCGACAAGATCAATGCCAGCAACGGCGGCGTCACGGCGTCGCTGGTCACCGACAGCAGCGGCGTGCGCCTGGCGCTGCGCTCCACCACATCGGGCCAGGAAAACGGCTTTCGCATGCAGGTCACGGACCACGACGGCACGCCCGCCGACAACGCCGGTCTGTCGCGCTTTGCCTACGACCCCGGCAGCGGCACCACCGGCACCGAGCTCAAACTCGCGGGCGCGAATGCACAAGCAGTCGTCAACGGCATCCCGGTCAGCTCGGCCAGCAATGAACTCAGTGGCGTGGTCGAAGGCGTCACCTTCAAGCTGCGCAAGGAAAACTTCGGCACCGCCGAGGTGGCCGTCAGCGTGGACAACGATGGCGTGAAGAAGGCCATTCAAGCCTTTGCCGACGCCTACAACGAGCTGGCCAAGAGCATCAGCGAACAGACGCGTTACGACGCCACGAGCAAACAAGGCGGCCCGCTGCAGGGCGACAGCGCGGTGGGCAGCATCCAGCGCCAGTTGCGCGGCCTGATCAACAGCGCCAGCGGCGCTTCAAACACCTTCACGCGGCTGTCCGACGTGGGCCTGCAGCTGCAGCGTGACGGCACACTCAGCGTCAACAGCACCAAGCTGGACGCCGCACTGACGCAGCCCCAGGAATTGAAGAGAGCATTTGTCAACAGCGACGGCGGCAACAGCGCCAACACCGGCTTTGCACGCCGCTACGCCGACCTGACCACCCAGGTGCTGGGCACCGACGGCACGCTGACCACGCGCACACAAAGCCTGCAGAAAATGCTGAGCCTCAACAGCGACGCCCAGGCGCGGCTGAACGACCGTGTCGACCGCTTCCAGCAGCGCCTGGTGCAGCAGTACACGGCGCTTGACGGCAACCTCTCACGGTTGAATGCGCTGTCGAGTTCGATGACGCAGCAGCTGTCGCGCTTGAACATCTCCGGCAACAACTGAAGGCGGCAACGCCGCCGTTGTTCAGGGCCGCATTTGCGGCCCTTTTTCATGCGCGCGAGCGGTCTTGCATGGCCCCCTCTGCCGTCACCGGAGAGGGGGCAATACCTTGGGGTGCGCAGCAATTGAAACTGCGCCGCAAAAGCCACGCTGCGCGGTGCAAACCACCGCCTCAAGAGGTCAAAACGGGCGCCGATAACAGTTGCATCAACAACGTCACAAGCAAGACGCACGATGTACACCAGCCCCTTTGCAACCCACCTACCCCGCCGCAACGGCACCAGCCTCAACAGCAGCGGCCTGTACCAGCAGGTGAGCGTGGAGACGCGCTTGTCGGGCGCCACGCCGCACCAGATGGTGGCAATGCTGTTTGACGGCTACATGGAGTCGCTGGCGCAGGCGCGTGGCGCCATCCGGTCGGCCGACACCGGGGCCAAGGGCATGGCCATCGGCCGCGCCGTGCGCATCGTTGAAGAAGGGCTGCGTGCCGGCCTGGACCTGAAGGCCGGCGGCTCGCTGGCGCGCGACCTTGACGACCTTTATGCCTACCTGGCGATGCGCCTGACGCTGGCCAACCTGCACAGCGACGAAGCCGCGCTGGACGAATGCCAGCAGCTGGTGCTGCCGCTGCAGGAAGCCTGGACGGCCATCGCCGACCCGCGCGTGTGATGGCGCGCTCGCGCCCCGGCCCGCTTTCCCCTGTGCCCCCCTTGCCGCCCTGCCAACCCCCCACCGCGATGGATCCGCAATTGCTCACCTACTACGAAGCGATAGAAAAGGCCAGCGCCGACATGTTGTCCGCTGCCCGTGAAGGCAACTGGGACGAAGTCGTCAAGCTTGAAGGTGCCTGTGTGCTGCTGATCAGCCAGCTGAAACACGCGGCGCAGGAACACGACGACGCCGACGAGGCCGCGCCGGTCGCCCGCAGCGGCAGTGCACCCGCAAGCCCGTTGCACGGCCGCGCCGGCGGCAGCGCCGCCACCGGGCAACCACCGAAGTACACACAGGACGCGCAGGACGCCGCGCGCAAGAAGTCGCGCATCATGCAGCGCATCCTGGTCAACGATGCCGAGATCCGCCACCTGGCCGAACCCTGGCTGCAAGACCTGGGTGATAGCTTGGCCGGGCGCCGCCGCACGCTGCATTGACACCACGCCGCCATCATGCAGGCCCCTTCGCTTGTTGCAGCGCCTTTCATGGCCAGCGCCGAATCGGGCACGGGTGCCGATGCAGTTACGCGTGCAGGGGCCAGTGCCGGTGATGGCGCGGTCACCGGCGCCGCAGCTGCAGTGCTTGCCAAACCCGACAACGCAGCGGACAGCGCAGCCCGGAGCGTGGCAAGCCTGGCGTCGTTCCGCGTCGAACACGCCCGCGAAAGGCTGCAGCTGCTGGACCTGCTGCGCCAGCGCAATGTGCCGGTGATGATTTCCAGCCCCGACGGCACGTCCATCAGCACCACGCTGTGGGGCGTGGACGAGACCACCCAACGCCTGAATTTCAGCGCCCGCGACGACAGCCACCACCTTGACGCGCTGGTGGAAAGTGATGAAGCGGTGGCCGTGGCTTACCTGGAACGTGTGAAGCTGCAGTTCGACCTGCACGACCTGCTGCTGGTGCGCGGCGCCAGCGTCAGCGCGCTGCAATGCCGCGTGCCGGTAGACATTTACCGCTTTCAGCGCCGCGCGGCTTTTCGCGTGCAGCCCTTGCTGCGCCACACCCCCGGCGCCGTGTTGCGCCACCCCGCACTGGCCGACATGCAACTCAACCTGCGTGTGGTGGACGTCAGCCTGGGCGGCTGCGCCTTGTGGCTGCCCACCGACGTGCCGCCGCTGCAACCGGGCACGGTGCTGTCTGAAGTGCGCGTCGAGCTCGACGCGCAAACACAGTTCACGGTGGCACTGACACTGCGCCATGTGGCTTCAATGGGTTGCAGCGACGGCCCTGAACGCGGCGTGCGGCTGGGTTGTTCATGGCGCCCCGTGAACCCGGCCGCTTTGCGCGCGCTGCAGCGCTGGATCGACCAGGCGCAGAAACGCACCCGTCTGCTGGCGGCCGGTGCAAGCCCAGCCGCATGAAACCCGAGCCCCAGCCCAGGCACCAGGGCTACACCCTGGTGGAATGCCTGGTGGCCTGCGCCGTGGTGGGACTGATCAGCACCCTGGCGGTGGGCAGCGCGCGCCAGCACCAGCTGCGCGCCGGCCGCCTGGACGCGGTGGACGCGCTGACGCGCATTCAGCTGGCGCAGGAACAACACCGCGCCTTGCACGGCATGTACAGCAGCGAACTGAACACGCTGCGCAGCGCCTCGGCGCAGTCGCGCCAGGGCCTATACAGCCTGCAGCTGCAGCGCAGCGCCGGTGAAACCTATGTCGCCACCGCCACCGCGCAGGGCGCACAAAGCCGCGACAGCCACTGCCCCGCGCTGACGCTGGCGGTGGACCACGGCGCACCGCAGGTGGGCCCCAGCGTGGCCTGCTGGAACCGATGAACACACCTCCCCCACCGTTGCAGCCGCTGCGCCGCCGTGCCGGTGGTGGCAGAGTGGGCGGTGCCGGCGTGACGCTGATCGAACTGATGATGGGCCTGGCGGTGCTGGGCATCCTGTGCACACTGGCGCTGCCGGCGATGGGTGTGCGGCTGGCGCACCACCGGCTGGCCCTGGCGGCCGAAACGCTGGCCGCCGATCTGACCGAAGCACGTTTTGAAGCCGCTCGCCGTGGCCTGACCTTGAACCTGAGTGCCGTCACCACCGCCGAAGGCCAGCAGTGGTGCTGGGCGGTGGCGCCGGTGGCCAGCGGCGGGCTGACTGACTGCGCCTGTGCGCAGACCCGCAGTTGCGGCCACCGCAGCGTGGCGGCACAAGACCACCCGGGCGTAAAAATGCGCCAGGGTCGCCAGGTGCTGCTGGCCCCCGACGGTTCGGCGCGCCATGCCACCGCTGCGGTTTTTGAATCGACCAGCGGCGACCGTTTGCAGGTGGATTTGCTGGCGCTGGGCCGCAGCCGCATTTGCAGCCCCACCGGGACGTTGGGGCGTTATCCGGCCTGTTGAGGGTGACGCGCAACCTGCAGCTTCAAACCTGCATGTTCATGATCTCGCGCAGCAGCAAACAGCGAGCCTCATGAACCTGCAGCTTCAAACCTGCATGTTCATGATTTCGCTGTAGGCCGACACCAGCCGGTTGCGCACCTGCAGTGCGGCCGTAAAACCCAGCTGCGCTTTTTGCATCGCCATCATGGTTTCTTCCAGGCTCACGGTGGGGTTGTCCAGCGTCAGCTCGCGCTGCAGGTGTTGCGCCTGAAACTGCGACTGGCTCACCTCTTGCAGCGCCTGCCCCATCGCGGCTTTGAAGCCGCCGCTGGCGGCTGCCGTGCCGTCCACGCCATCGGTGCGTGGCAGGCCATCCGGGCGCAGCCCGGCGCGGGCCACCGCGGCCTGAAAGTCAAACGGCTTGATGCGCAGGTCGTTCATGGCACGGGCCCCGGGTGTCGTTGGGTTTCTTGATGCGGGCGGCGCCCCGGGTCATGGAACACATCCAAATTCTGTCGGTTGCGACGCTCTTGCGCCAGCGCGCCTTCCAGCCCACTGCCACGCTGCGCACTGTAGGCGGCGAAGGCCCGCCTGCAAGGCCTGATCAAGTGCGCCATTGCTGGCCTGTTCGGGTCACTGTGCGCCGCAGCGGCCACCAACAATGCGTTTCAAGTTTGGGCTCGAAGCGCCCTTTGAACGTCGCCGTTTGAACACCCCCGCTGCGGGCGGTGCGCACCGCAACCACACCGCTTGTCAGCCCTACCCGTACCGCGCACCCGCACCGCACAACCAACCCATGGACAACGCCGTCGCGCAGCCTAAAAACACTTCCCTGGCACCCGCTGCCGGCACCTTGCTGGTGCCCGCGCCGGCCGGCTTTGTGGCCCGGCTGCAAGCACTGCCCGGGCGCACGCAGGCCGGCGCGGCGCTGGGCGTGGTGGCGCTGCTGGTGGTGCTGGTGCTGATGCTCAGCGGCGCCCGCACGTCGGACTATCGCGTGCTGTTCCCCAACCTGTCCGACAAAGACGGCGGCCAGGTGGTGGAAAAGCTGACGCAGATGAACGTGCCCTACCGCTTCGCCGAAGGCGGCGGCACGATCATGGTGCCCAGCAGCCGCGTGCATGAACTGCGCATGAAACTGGCCGCCGCCGGCCTGCCCAGCGCGGGCGCGGCGGGTGCGGGCGGCGGCAGCAGCGGCGGTTATGAACTGCTGGACAAAAACACCTTCGGCCAGACCCAGGGCCAGGAACGCATGAAGATCCAGCGCGCCATTGAAGGCGAGCTGACGACCACCATCCAGGCACTCGATTCGGTGAAAGCCGCGCGTGTGCACCTGGCGCTGCCGCCACAGAACGGTTTTTTCCGCGAACAGCAAAAACCTTCCGCTTCGGTGGTGCTGACACTGCACCCCGGCCGCACGCTGGACCGCAACCAGATCGCCGGCATCGTGCGTGTGGTCTCGGGCAGCGTGCCTGAACTGACGGCCAAGGCTGTGAGCGTGGTGGACAGCAGCGGCGCGCTGCTCAGCGGCGCGAACGACGATGAAGCCGCCGCCGGGCTGGATTCTCAACAGCTGCAATACCGGCGCGAAGTGGAGAGCAGCCACCTGAAGCGTGTGCTGGCCTTGCTGGAACCGGTGCTGGGGCGCGACAACCTGCGCGCCAGCGTGAGCGCCGAAATCGACTTTGCGCAGGTCATGCAAACGGCCGAAGCCTACCGCCCGAACCAGGGCAGCGACAACAAACCAGCGGTGCGTGAACAGCGCAGTGAAGAGTCCAGCCAGCCCGGCAGCGGCAGCGCCGGCGGCGTGCCCGGCGCCACCGCCAACCAGCCGCCGACACCGGCCACCGCGCCCATCAACGGCAGCGCGCAAGCCCTGCAGGGTGCTGGCGGTGGCAGCGCTGGCGCCAACAGCACCCGCAAAGAAGCCGCCACCCGTTTTGAAGTGGACAAAACCGTCACCGTGACGAAAAACGCGGTGGGCGGCGTGAAGCGCCTGAGCGCGGCGGTGGTGGTCAACCACCGCAGCAGCATCGACGCCAAAGGCAAACCGGTGAGCACACCGTTGTCCGACAAAGAGATTGAACAACTCACGGCGCTGGTGCAACAAGGCATCGGCTTCAACGCCGAGCGCGGCGACGTGGTGAAAGTGGTGAACGCACCCTTCCGCGTGGAAGCCGCAGCACCCGCCGACGACACCCCGTTGTGGAAACAGCCGTGGTTGCTGGACCTGCTGAAAACCGCCGCCGCGCCGCTGGCGCTGGCCGCTGTGGCGCTGGTGGTCGTGCTGAAGTTGATACGCCCGGCGGTGGTGGCCGCCACCGC
>JAYUPP010000369.1:0-7755 GCA_043760045.1 Betaproteobacteria bacterium | reverse complement strand
CACCACCACCACAGGCATTTCGATGCTGAGCACATGCGCGCGCAGCGCGGCCACCAATTCGCCACGGTCTATCGACGTGCCGGGGCAGCTCTTGGCCGCCACCTGGTTGTGGAACAGCAGTGCCTCGGCATCCAGATGAAAGACCTGCTGCACCAGCTTGGCCACGTCCAGCACGGCCTGCCGTTGCGCGCCGCCGAAGGGGTCGGCGCCTTTGTCGAAGTTGCCCACCACCTCGAACATGAACGGGCCCGCCGCGCTGTTGCCGTTGTGCCCGATGGCACTGGCCGGTGCCTGGTTCCACAAGCGACCGGTCCACAGCCCGCCTTCGGGGTCGATGGTCAGGTGCTGCGCAAGGTCAGAGAAGCCGCGGTCCCGGGTGTGAAAGCGCCACATGCCTTCCATCGACGCCTGGCCACGCCACATCGAATGGTCGGGGCGCCAGGTGTGGTGCATGTGCACGGCAGTGACGCGCCGCGTGAACTTGAAGGCCCGCAACACGC
This sequence comes from Betaproteobacteria bacterium, assembly GCA_043760045.1. GTDB lineage: Bacteria > Pseudomonadota > Gammaproteobacteria > Burkholderiales > Burkholderiaceae_C > Rubrivivax. Next base: position 7,255 of record JAYUPP010000369.1, on the reverse strand, counting down.
TGGCGAACTGCGGCACGGTCAGGCGTTGAAACGGTGGCGGCATGGTGTGATCTCCATCGGAGCGCAGTCAATTTGCGGCCGCGATGCTGGCACGCCGGGCCTGCGCTGCAATCCCCAATATCAACGACGCTGCTGTGTGCAGCGTGCGCTGCTGCATGCGCAACCGAAGACGGCGCACGCTGATTACAAACTTGTCATCTGCTTGTCCGGAAGGGGTGAATTTCGGTTTTCAGAATCTGTTCTGTGGTCGGCGCAGTGCCGGCCCCCACGAAGCGAAACACCGACTTCCAACCCACCCTCAAACCAGGACACACACCATGAACACCCGACACCTGATCGCCGCCATCGCCCTGACCTTTGTTGCTGCCAGCGGTGCTGCCGTGGCCCAGGAAGCCATCTACGAATATCCCCAAGCCCTGAAGTCGCAGACCACGCGCGCTGCGGTGCTGGCTGAATTGCAAGCCGCCCGCGCCGACGGCACGCTGCAGGTTCATGAACGCAGCTTTCACCAAGAGCCGCGTTTCGTCAGCCAGACCAGCCGCGACCGCGTGCGCGCAGAGGCCCGCACCGCGCGACAGAGCGGGCAGACCGCCGCCCTGACGGCCGAACCACAAGGCTTTGACGGCGGCTTGCCGCTGCCGCAAGCGTCGGTGGCCATGGCTGCCAAATAGGTTTCAGGTTTCAGGTTTCAGGCTTCAGGTTTCAGGCTTCAGGCTTCAGGCCGATCACCGCGCTGCGCAGGCACTGTCGCCCAAGCACGCGCACAAACCATTACAGCGGCGGGCTGGCCAGTGTCAGCCCGCCGCTGTTTTTCTGTGTTGCGCGCGCAGCCGCAAGCGGCCCACGACGCCAGTGGGAAAGTGGTACACCGCCAGTACAAACAGCACCCCCAGCCAGAGCAGCCAGCGGTCGGCAGACACCAGCAGCGGCAGCACCGGCACCCCTTCCAGCGCGGTTGAACCCAGCTTCAGCAAGTCTTGCAGGTAGTTCTGCGCCAGCACAAAGAGCGCTGCACCCACCACCGCACCGTACAGCGTGCCCATGCCACCGATAACGACGATGAGCAGGATGTCGAGCATGATCTCGAACGACAACGTGGTGTCGGGCCCCACGTAACGCAGCCACAGCGCCAACAAAGCGCCGGCCAGTGTGGCGAAGATGGCGGCCAGTACATTGCTGCCGGTGCGATAGACCACGGTGCGAAAGCCCAGCGCTTCAGCACGAAAGTCGTTTTCGCGGATGGCTTGCAGCACCCGACCGAAGGGCGAATTGACGATGCGCAGCAAAGCCAGAAACAGCAGCGCCACGGCCACGAGCAGCAAGTAATAGGTGAGCAGCTTGCCGTCGACCTGCACGCCCAGCACGGGTGCGTCAAACAACAGAAAAGCCGGGCTCAACAGCTCGGGCGCCTTGAAGCTGAGGCCGTCTTCGCCGCCGGTGAAGTCAGACAGTTGTGAGGCCAGCGTCTGAAACGCGGTGGCCACCGCCAGCGTGATCATGGCGTAGAAGATGGCTTTCACGCGCAGGCTGAAAAGGCCTATGACCAGCGACAGCAACAGCGACACCACAAGCGCCAGCGCCGTGCCCAGCAGCACCGCCGTAAAGCCCGGCCCCATGCGTGTGCTGGCAATCGCCACGCCGTAAGCGCCGATGCCAAAAAACATGGTGTGCGCAAAACTGACGATGCCGGTGTAGCCCAGCAGCAGGTCAAAACTGGCCACCAACAACACAAACACCAGCATCTTGGCCGCCACGGAAAGCGCTTTCGCGCCAGGAAAAATGAACGGCGCGAACAAGAGGCCCACCACGATGAGCAGCAGCGCCAGTGAAAGCCAGCGGCTGCGTGGCAGGTCATGTGACAGCAGGCGGCTCAGCACGGCGACCTCATCGGTTCGTCACCGGATACAAGCCCTGCGGGCGCCACAACAGCACCGCCACCATCAGCGCGATGTTGGAAAACAGAGCCACCTTCGGCGCCAGGAACCCGGTGTAGTTGGCCATCAAGCCCACCAGCAGCGCGCCGACAAAACAGCCCAAAGTGGAGCCTAAGCCACCCATGATGATGACAATGAACAGCAGCACATTCACCTGCGCGCCGATCTGCGGCGACACACTTTGCTGGTACAGCCCCCACAGCACACCGCCCAGCCCGGCTAGCGCCGAGCCGGCCACAAACACGCCGACAAACAGGCGCTTGACGCGGTAGCCCAGGCTCTCCACCATCTCGCGGTCTTGCACCCCGGCGCGTATCAAGAGGCCGATCTTGGTGCGCGACAGCGTGTACAGCAGCGCCGCAAACACCAGCAGCCCGACGGCAGCGGCCAGCAGCCGATACTTTTCAATCGACGCGTCGCCGATCAAAAACGAACCGCGCAGCGGCGCGGGCAAAGGCAAGGCCACCTGCTGCGGGCCCCACAGCACTTTGATCAACTCTTCAGCCACGATCATGCCGCCCATCGTGATGAGGATCTGCTTCAGGTGCAGGCCGTAGACCGGCCGCACGATGACACGCTCAAACGCCCAGCCCACGGCGCCCGCCACCAGCATGGCGGCAGCCATGGCACACAACAGCGCCAGCAGGCTGTGCGTCAGGCTGAGGTCGGCGTAAGCGGCCAGGCCGCCCATCACCGTGGTGGCGATGTAAGCCCCGAGCGCGATGAACACGCCGTGGCCGAAGTTCAGCACGTCCATCAGGCCGAACACCAGCGTCAGGCCCGACGCGATGACAAAGATGATCAAACCCATCGCCAAGCCCGCCACGGTCAGTGTCAACCAGGTGCTGCCGCTGGCGATGGCGGGCAGCGCCAGCAACATCACGGCGGCCAGCAGCGCCAAGGGCTTCCCATCGAAGCGGGCTTCGGGAATTTCGGTTTGGGGTGCCTGCCCTGGGACGCCAGAGGGCGCCGCAGACCTCTGGGCGGACGGCGCCCCCTTGCCGACCTTGTTCATGTGGAAGTTTCCAGCGACAAGCCCAGCAGACGCCGCTGCAGCGCCGCGTCGGCCACCAGCCCCGCCATCGTTCCGGTGTGCACCACTCGGCCGTTATCCATCACCGCCACGCGGTCGCCCAAAGCTTGTGCCAGCGAGAAATTCTGCTCCACCATCAGGATCGTGGTGCGCTGGGCTTTCAGTTCGCGCAGCGCGGAGATCAGGTTTTGAATGATCGACGGCGCCAGGCCTTTGCTGGGCTCGTCGATCAAGATCAACGCACGCGGCTCGCAGACGGCGCGCGCCACCGCCAGCATCTGCTTTTGGCCGCCACTTAACTTGCCAGCTGGATAGAGCCAGAACTTCTGCAGCGCCGGGAACAGGCTGAAGATCCACTGCAGCCGCGCGCGGTCGAGTTCACCTTCATGGCGCGCAGCACGCGCTGCCAGCACCATGTTGTCCTTCACCGTCAGGTCGGTGAAGATGCCCATGTTCTCGGGCACATAAGCAATGCCCTGGGCGGCGATGTCGGGCGTGGCGGTGTCGTTCAGCCGCTGGCCGCGAAAACGCAGCTCGCCTTTTGATGCCCGCCACAAGCCCATGATGGTGCGCAGCGTGGTGGTTTTACCGGCGCCGTTGCGGCCCAGCAGCATGGTCACTTCACCTTCAGGCACCTGCAGGTCCACGCCATGCAGGATGTGATAACTGCCAATGTGCGTGTGCACGGCCTGCAGTTCCAGCAGGGGCACAGGTGCAGGCGGCTTCGCAACGGGGAGCATTCCATCCTCACTTGCAGTGCGCACCTGGGCCTGCAGGCCCCGGTCGTTCAGCAGGCTCGTCGCGCGCGACTCGAAACCCTTGCTTGGCCCCCAACCCTCTCCCTTGAAGGCAGAGGGAGCAAGAACAAGGCTCATGCCGGCTCCTCGGCTGCGATGCCCAGATAGGCTTGTTGCACCACCGGTGACGCAATCACGGTGTCGGGTTCACCGTCAGCCACCAGTTGGCCGTTATGCAGCACGATGATGCGGTCGGCGAGTTCACGCACCACGTCCATTTTGTGTTCCACCAGCAGTATCACAACGTCCTTGCGGCGCTTCAGCCGGCGTATCAGGTCCAGCACCACCGGCACGTCGTGCACGCTCATGCCGGCGGTGGGCTCGTCAAACAGGTAAACCTGCGGGTCCAGCGCCATCAGCAGCGCCACTTCCAGCTTGCGCTGGTCGCCGTGCGGCAGGCTGCTGGCCGTTGCTTGCGCCCGCTCCCCAAGCTGCACCTGGGCCAGCACCTGCTGCGCTTCATCGATCCAGTTTTTGCGGTCCGACCAAATGCCCCACAGGTCGCGCCACAGGTCCAGCGCAGCAGCGCGGCGCCCGGCCTCGCGCGACTGTATGGCCAGCCGCACGTTTTCGTGCACCGTCAGGTTCGGGAACAGCTGCGTCAGCTGAAACGCCCGGCCGAGGCCCCGCCGCGTGCGCACCGGTGCCGGCAGCCGCGTGATGTCCTCACCGGCCAGCAGCACCGTGCCTTCGGTGGCCGGCAGCTGGCCCGATATCAAGTTGAAGTAAGTGGTTTTGCCGGCGCCATTGGGCCCGACGATGGCCGTCAGCGTGCCGGGCTCGAAGCGGCACGAAACACGGTCCACGGCGACGTGGCCGCCGAAGCGGATGCTGAGGTTTTGGGTTTCGAGCAGGCAACTCATGTGCGCAGCACCGCGCTCACCACAGCACCGCCACACCCAAAGCAGCCAGCTCGGGGTCGGCGGTCACCAGGGTCAGGCCTTCAATTTCGGCCTGTGCAGCCAGCATGCGGTCAAACGGATCGCGGTGCGCAGCAGGGTGGCTGCCGGCACGCAGGGCGTGGCGCTGGTCGATGGGCAGCGGCGTGATGCCGTCGGCTGCCAACAGCGTGGCCCAGCGCTCGGTGGCCAGCGGCACGCCATCCAGCTTGCCCAAGCGCTGCTTGGTGGCCACTTCCCAGGCACTGGCTGCGCTGGCGAAGAGGGCATTGTTTTCGTCGGCCACCGCAGCCCGCGCAGTGGCTGACAGGCGTGGGCTGTTTGTGAACCACCAAAGCAGCACATGCGTGTCAAGCAGCAGCCGCATCAGCGGCCTTCCCAGGCACCCAGTTCTTCGGCAGGCAAGGGTTCAAAAAAAGCGTCGTCTACCTGCCCGGGCAGGCGCCCCGGCACCCGCGTTTGGCCCGGGCTGGACGCCAGCGGCACGAGCCGCGCATAAGGTTTGCCACCCTTGGCCAGGATGATTTCGCGCCCGGCATGCGCCTCTTCCATCAGCCGCGACAACTGGGTTTTGGCTTCGTAGACGTTGACGAGATGTGCCATGCAGTCCTCCTGACTTGGTCAAGTGACTTAGTCTACCCTCAGAAGAGTATCGCAAGCACTGTGGGGGGGTCTTCGGAGGCGTGTTCCCCTGCGCCGCTGAAGCCGCCCCCGCCACTGGCTGCACCCGCTGCTGCCGTCGCGGTTGGCGACCAGGCCAGCTGCACCGCAACCGCCAGCAGCGACACCACGGCAACCAGCATCCACAACAACCCCGGCCAGCGGCGGCGCCCCGGTTTGATGGAGTTGATCATCGTGCACCTCTTCGCTCTTTTGCGGTGCCCAGTCTGCCCCGGCACTGGCCCAGCGGCATCGTCAACAAGGTCGATGGCGGCAGGCATGCAGCCGCATTGCGCCACCCCGGCAAGAGCCCCGTGCGCTATCCTGAAGTGGCCCACTGTTCAGGAGCGCCCCATGCCCAAAACACAAACCGTGAAGATGATCGACGTGGTCACCGCCATCGGCGGTGGTGAGCAGGGTTTTTTCCCGTTTGAGCAATTCAGCGTGCAGGCCCTGGCGCAGGGGGACTCCTGGTTTTCCATCGGCGCACTGCCGCTGGGCAAAACCAGCAACCTGCTGCTGGAAATCGAAGCACGCGGCCTGGCGCGCAGCACCGTCATCGTGCAATGCGCCCGTCCTGGCAAGGTGCTGAAGCGCTTCATGGACAGCACACGTGAAAAGGACTTTCTGCGCATGATGCGCGGCCCGCTGGCGCAGCGCTGGTCGGTGATCCTGATTTCGGGAGTCGGCAACGACTTGATTGCTGCGGTGGGCTCAGCACCCAGCGCACCGCCCGCGCAGCGGCTGCTGCGCACGCCCGCAGAGCGCCCTGTGTCAGCTGCTACGGCGGCGACGGCGGCCGACTATGTCAGCGAGCCCGGCTGGGCCGCTTTTGCTGAGCACGTGCGCGCGGTATTCAACGAGCTGGTGGACTTGCGTGACCAGGGCCTGAACAACGGTGTGCCGATGCTGTTCCACAACTACGCGCCGATGACACCCCGGCCTTCAGGCGCCGGCCTGGGCTCGGGCCCCTGGCTGCAGCCCGCGCTGGACGTCTACGCCGTGCCCGATGCGGACCGCATCGCGCTGGCCGACGAACTGCTGGCCCGCGTGAATGTGTTGATCAACTCGCTGCTGGCCGAGCGCGAAGCGGCGCACCCGGGCAGCCAGCTGCACCTGGTGGACAGCTTCAGCCAGGCCGGCGTGGTGCGCGCCAGCGCCGGCAGCACGGGCACATCAGGCGACTGGGTGAACGAAATACACCTGACACGCGCGGGCTACCGCAAATGCGCCGAGGTGTGGGCGGGGGTCATGGATGCGCTGCCGCTAATCTGAGGCGCCGGCAGCCGGGCGGCTCAATCACGCCGCAGCCGCTTCACCAGCGCCGCGCCCGTCAGCAGTTCCAGCTGGGCTTCCAGCCGTATCACGCGGCGCGTCAGATCTTCGATCTTCATCTGCTGCGATTTCATCGCTTCGGCCTGGCGGTTGATCTTGTCTTCCAGCTTCACCATCGAGGTCAGCGCGCTCCAGACCTTGTCGGTCACGCTCATCACGCGGTCTTGCGCAACGACTGCTTTTTCAGCACCGCTTTGGCCTCGGCCTTGGCAGCAGCCTCGAGCACCGCGATGCGCTGATTGCTGGCCTCGATGAACGCCAGCGCCTCGTCAATGGCGTTGCCGGCACTTTCGGCTGCAGCGCCTGCGGCTTCGGCCAAGGTGACGAGACCGGCGTCAGACTCGCTCGACTCGTAAGCAAAGGCGCCGCGGCGCATCAGCTCAGAGATTGGCATGGCCAGCCGCCTGGCCTTGCCCACGATGGCTTTTTTGTCCTGCGCCGTGGCCTGGACGACGATGCGTTGCACGGCGGCTGCCATGGTGGTGCTCCGGTGAGTGTTGTACATGGACAGTGTATGTACAGCGCTGAGGTCAGTCAAACTGCTGTCGGTCCAGCCAGCCGTCTAACCATCCTTCAAACCGGTGGCCGCCCCACCGC
>JAYUPP010000368.1:0-7830 GCA_043760045.1 Betaproteobacteria bacterium | reverse complement strand
CCAAGCTCACCAACACGTCTTTGCTGGCGCGCCAGCCCGCCCCCGCCGACACCGAAGGCTTGCTGCGTTCTTCGCCGTGGAAGTCGGCCGCCAGGCTGAAGGCATCGGTGGTTTCAACGCCCAGCGACCACACGCCGGTGGTGGTGGCCAGCAGCCGGTTGCGCTTGAAGCCCAGGTTGGCGTGCACCAGCACGCCGTTGCGCACCTCGCGCGAGGCCACTGCCAGGATCGACCTTGCATCCAGTTCGGTCTGCTGGCCCTGGCCAGTGGTCCAGCCCAGGCCATAGCGCACGCCGAAGCCGGTTTGCCCTTCAATGGGGGCGATGAAGGTGGTCATGCCAACCAACCGGTAGTGCTCGGCACGCAAGCCTTGCGCGCGCGAACTGTTGATGCCGATGGCCAGCTGCGAACGCGCACCCGCACCGCATGAAAACTGCATATCCGAGCGACCCTCCTTCGGCAGCGTTGCAGATTCTTGGTTGGCGCGGGTGAACTCCACCTGGCAGGTGCCGCGTGGCAACGCATCGGCTGTTTCGCTGACCAGCGGATGGTCTGCCCAGGCCGCTGTGCAGGCCATGCAGGCGGCGATGCAGGCAGCCAGGGCCAGGGTGTGGTGCAGGGCTTTCATGACGTGACCTCGAAAATGGACGTCGCCAGTGTGCGGCGTTGCGCCAGCGCCATGGCACCGAAGTGGCAGACGGTGACGGCCCAATTCCGGGTGCAAGTTATAGGCAGCAAATTCCTGGCACCGCAAGTGCCGCGCCACAATGCCGCCATGGCCCCCACGCCGAGACCTTGCAGCCCGCCCGATGGGCTGCCACAGGCCGCTCTTTTTGAAGACGCGGCTGTTGCTTCGGGCGTTGCAGGCCCGGACCCGTCAGCACAGCTTGGTTTGCCTTTGGCTGAGAGGCTGCGACCGCAAACGCTGGATGAAGTGGTGGGCCAGCCGCACCTGCTGGGCCCGGGCCGGCCGCTGCGGGTGGCGCACCAGTCGGCGCGCCTGCCTTCGATGATTCTGTGGGGCCCACCGGGGGTGGGCAAAACCACATTGGCCCGGCTGCTGGTGGGTGCCAGCCAGGCGCAGTTCATCGTGTTGTCGGCCGTGATGGCTGGTGTGAAAGACATCCGCGAGGCGGTCGAGCAAGCACGCGCGGGCCAGCGCACGGGGCGTGCCTCGGTGGTGTTTGTGGACGAAGTGCACCGCTTCAACAAGGCGCAGCAAGACGCCTTTTTGCCGCATGTGGAATCGGGCCTATTCAGCTTCATCGGGGCCACCACCGAAAACCCGTCGTTCGAAGTCAACTCGGCCTTGCTGTCGCGCGCCACCGTGCATGTGCTCAAGCCGCTGGAAGCTGCTGATCTGCAACTGCTGTTGGCCCGAGCGCAGGCCATGTTGCAAGCGCCCGCGCTGCAAGCCGGCGCCGAGGCCGCGCTGGTTTCATATGCTGACGGCGACGCGCGGCGCTTGCTGAACGCTTATGAAAACCTGGTTTCGGCGCACGCGGGCAAAACCTTGATAGGGCTGCCCGAGCTGGAAACCACACTGGGCGCGATGCTGCGCCGGGGCGACAAAGGCGGCGACGTCTTCTACGACTTGATATCGGCGCTGCACAAGTCGGTGCGCGGCTCCAACCCCGACGCCGCGTTGTACTGGCTGGCGCGCATGCTCGACGCGGGTGCCGACCCGCGCTACGCCGCGCGCCGCATCGTGCGCATGGCCAGCGAAGACATCGGGCTGGCCGACCCGCGTGCGCTGCGCATGGCGCTGGATGCAGCCGAAGTGTTTGAGCGCCTGGGCTCGCCCGAAGGAGAACTGGCCTTGGCGCAGGCCGTGGCTTACCTGGCGGTGGCCCCCAAAAGCAATGCGCTTTACACGGCCTGGAATACCGTGCGCGAGCTGGTGCGCAGTGACGGTTCCAGGCCCGTGCCGCCACACCTGCGCAACGCACCCACGCGGCTGATGAAAAACCTGGGCCATGGCGCGGGTTATCGTTACGCACACGACGAAGCCGGCGGCTACGCAGCCGGCGAGGTGTACTTGCCCGAAGGCCTGCCGCAACAGCGTTTTTACGAGCCCGTGCCACGGGGTCTGGAAACGCGCATCGCTGACCGGTTGGCCGAACTTCGCCGTCTCGACGAACTCAGTCAGCGCACCGATTCGAAATGAGCGCAGGGTAAGCCCGAGGGCCCGAACGAAATTCGGCGGCAGGGCTTTTGAGCTGCGTTTGTTCAGGCTGCAGCGGGGTAACTCCGCCCTGAAGCAGCGTGAGCCCGAACCTAGAATGCCGCCGCAGCACCGCAGTGGTTGCTGAATCATCGGGGCACAAACGCGGTGTTGGAGTGGCGTCAGTGGCGACCCGCTTCTTGCGTGAAAAAGCGGGTGCGCCAACCCTGGCCACAACCCATCTGCCGGCGCCAGGCCTGGCGGCGAAAAACGGAGCGAGTCGCGATGGAAACCTTTTTCCAACAGATCATCAACGGCTTGGTGCTGGGCAGCATGTATGCGCTGGTGGCGCTGGGCTACACGATGGTCTACGGCATCATCAACCTCATCAACTTCGCCCACGGCGAAGTGTTGATGGTGGGCGCCATGGTCAGCTGGACAGTCGTCTTGCTGCTGGCCGACAGCGGCATGCCGGGCTGGCTGATGATGCTGATATCGCTGGTGTGCGCCATCATCATCTGCGCGGCGTTGAACTTCACGATCGAGAAGCTGGCCTACCGGCCCTTGCGCAGCGCGCCCCGATTGGCGCCCTTGATCACCGCCATGGGCATGAGCCTGTTGCTGCAGACGCTGGCCATGATCATCTGGAAGCCCAACCCCAAGCCTTATCCCATTCTGCTGCCCAGCGAGCCCATCAACCTGGGTGGCCCCGTCATCAGTGTCACGCAGTGTTTGATACTCGGTTTGACGGTGGTCATCCTGGCTTCGCTGATGTACCTGGTGAACAAAACCAAACTGGGCCGCGCGATGCGCGCCACCGCTGAAAACCCGCGCGTCGCTGCACTGATGGGTGTGAAACCCGACATGGTGATTTCGGCCACCTTCATCATCGGCGCGGCACTCGCTGCGGTGGCTGGTGTGATGTGGGCAGCAAACTACGGAACGGTGCAGCACGCCATGGGTTTCCTGCCCGGGCTGAAAGCCTTCACTGCGGCGGTGCTGGGCGGCATCGGCAACCTCGCGGGCGCGGTGGTGGGCGGCATCCTGCTGGGCCTGGTGGAAGCACTGGGCGCGGGTTACCTGGGCGACCTCACCGGCGGTGTGCTGGGCAGCCATTACGCCGACATCTTTGCTTTTGTTGCGCTGATTCTGGTGCTGACGTTGCGGCCGCAGGGCCTGCTGGGCGAACGCGTGGCCGACCGCGCCTGAAGCTGGAGCACAAGATGAAAAACAAGATGCTCGTATTTGCGCTCTGCGCGCTGGCACTGATTGCGCTGCCGCTGTTTGCGCAGCAGTTTGGCCAGGGCTGGGTGCGCATCATGGCGTTGGCGCTGCTGTATGTGTTGTTGGCGCTCGGCCTGAACATAGTTGTCGGTTACGCGGGGCTGCTTGACCTCGGTTTCGTGGCTTTTTACGCGGTGGGCGCCTACATGTACGCGCTGCTGGCCAGCCCGCACCTGACCGAAAACTTCGCGTGGATTGCAGCGATGTTTCCTGACGGCTTGCACACACCCGTGTGGGCCATCGTGCCGCTGGCTGCCGGCCTGGCGGGCCTCGCCGGGGTGATGCTGGGCACGCCGGTGCTGAAGCTGCGCGGCGACTACCTGGCCATCGTGACGCTGGGCTTCGGCGAAATCATCCGCGTGTTCATGAACAACCTGGAACACCCGATCAACATCACGAATGGCCCACGCGGGCTGGACCGCATCGACGGCATGAACATGTTCGGCTTCGACTTCGGCAAGAAGCTGGAGATCGGTGACTTCACCATCCCGTCGGTGACGCTGTACTACTACCTGTTCCTGGTGCTGGTGGTGATCAGTGTCGTCATCTGCCACCGGCTGGAAACCAGCCGCATCGGCCGTGCCTGGATGGCCATCCGCGAGGATGAAATTGCCGCCAAGGCGATGGGCATCAACACCCGCAACATGAAGCTTTTGGCGTTTGGCATGGGCGCCACGTTTGGCGGAGTCAGCGGCGCCATGTTTGCCGCCTTCCAGGGTTTTGTGTCGCCCGAATCTTTCAGCCTGATGGAAAGCGTGATGATCGTGGCGATGGTGGTGCTGGGCGGCATGGGTTACCTGCCCGGTGTCATTCTGGGCGCGGTGCTGTTGGCCGCGTTGCCTGAAGTGCTACGTTATGTGGCTGGCCCGCTGCAGCAGATGACCGGCGGCCGGCTCGATGCTTCCATCCTGCGCCAGTTGCTGATTGCCACCGCGATGATCAGCATCATGCTGCTGCGCCCGCGCGGCCTGTGGCCGGCGCCCGAACATGGCAAGGCGGCGCCAAACGCGGCACCCGAGGGCACCGCGGGCAACATCAACAAGGCGGCTGGAACATGAGCACCGGCACGAACACCAGCCTGAACACCGGCATGAACACCGCCAGCGACGTGGTGCTGAACGTGCAAGGCGTCAGCAAACGCTTTGGCGGCCTGCAGGCGCTGTCTGAGGTGGGCATCACCATCAAACGCGGCCAGGTCTACGGGCTGATCGGCCCCAACGGCGCCGGCAAGACCACCTTCTTCAACGTCATTACCGGCCTGTACACGCCCGACGGTGGCAGCTTCGAGCTGGGGGGCCACCCTTACAAACCCAGCGCGGTGCACGAGGTGGCCAAACAAGGCATTGCGCGCACCTTCCAGAACATCCGCCTGTTCCAGGAAATGACGGCGCTTGAAAACGTCATGGTGGGCCGCCATGTGCGCACCCGTTCGGGCTTGCTCGGCGCGGTGTTTCGCACCGCCAGTTTCAAGGCCGAAGAGGCCGCTATTGCGCAGCGTGCACAAGAGCTGCTCGACTACGTGGGCATAGGCCGTTATGCCGACTTTCGCGCCCGCACGCTGAGCTACGGCGACCAGCGTCGGCTGGAGATCGCGCGCGCTTTGGCGACCGACCCGCAACTGATAGCGCTGGACGAACCCGCCGCCGGCATGAACGCCACCGAAAAGGGGGTGCTGCGTGAATTGATAGACCGCATCCGCAAAGACGGCCGCACCATTTTGCTGATCGAACACGACGTGAAACTGGTGATGGGCCTGTGCGACCGTGTCACGGTGCTCGACTACGGCAAACAAATCGCCGAAGGCAACCCGGCCGACGTGCAGAAAAACGAAAAGGTGATCGAGGCTTACCTCGGCGCCGGGCATCATTGAAGGCGCAGCAGCGATGAGCACCACCCCCCGCCCCACATCCGGCAACACGCTGCTGAAAGTCACCGGCCTGAAGGTGGCTTACGGCGGCATCCAGGCCGTCAAAGGCGTCAGCTTCGAAGTGCACCAGGGTGAACTGGTCAGCCTGATCGGCGCCAACGGCGCCGGCAAGACCACGACGCTGAAAGCCATCACCGGCATCCAGGCCGCAGCCGATGGGCAGATCGAATTCATGGGCCGTTCCATCAAAGGGCAGGGCGCGTGGGACCTGGTGGAACAAGGTCTGGTGATGGTGCCCGAAGGGCGCGGCACGTTCACGCGCATGACCATCACCGAGAACCTGCAGATGGGCGCTTTTGTGCGCAATGACAAAGCCGAGATCGAAGCCGACATCCAGAAGGTGTTTGGCATTTTTCCGCGCCTGAAAGAACGTGCGCTGCAGTTGGCCGGCACCATGAGCGGAGGTGAGCAGCAGATGCTGGCGATGGGCCGCGCGCTGATGGCCCGGCCCAAGGTGCTGCTGCTGGACGAGCCCAGCATGGGCCTCTCCCCCATCATGGTGGACAAGATTTTTGAAGTCGTCGCCGACATTCACAGCCGCGGCACCACGGTGCTGCTGGTGGAACAAAACGCCAGCCGCGCGCTGGGTTTGGCCAACCGGGGCTACGTGATGGAGTCGGGCGAAATCACGATGACGGGCGAGGCGAAAGCGCTGCTGGCCGACCCCAAAGTGCGGGCGGCTTATCTGGGTGAGTAAGCCCGGGCATTCGCGGTTTTTCAGGGTGGCTAACGCTTAATCAGCACTGGCACCGCTGGCCCTTACCACCTTTTCATACTTCTCGCGTTCAGCCCGTACAAAAGCGCTGAACTGCTCAGGCGTGGTGGCTGAAGGCTGCGCCATCATGCCGGCCAGGCGGTTTTTCGATTCGGGCGAATTCAGCGCATCGCTGAAAGCCTTGTGCAGCGTTTGCAGTTGCGCTGCCGGCAGGCCGGCCGGGGCAAACAGGCCAAACCAGGTGCTGATGTCGAAGCCTTTCAGGCCTGCCGCAACGCCGCTTTCGGCCACCGTGGGCACCTCGGGCAGGGCGCTGGAACGCTGCGACGTCGTCACCGCCAGCGCCTTCAGCTTGCCGCTCTTGATGTTGGCTGAAGCCGCAGCCAGGTTGTCGAAATTGAAGTCCACCTGGCCGCTGACCAGCGCCAGCTGTGCCGGTGGCCCGCCGGCATAAGGAATGTGCACCACAAACACACCCGCCTGCGTCTTGAACATCTCGCCGGCCAGGTGCCCGGCGCTGCCGTTGCCACCGCTGCCGTAATTCAGCCGCCCCGGGTTTCGCTTGGCGTAGGCCAACAAATCGGCCAGTTTGTGGATGGCCAGCCGCTGTGCGGTTTCTGCGTTCATCACCAGCACGTTCGGCACCTGCGCCACCAGCGTGATGGGCGTGAAGTCGCGCAACGCGTCGTAAGGCATGCGCTTGTACAGCCACGGGTTGATGGCGTGCGTGGCCACGGCGCCCATCAGCAAGGTCTGGCCATCGGGCGCGGCTTTGGCCACCACGTCAGCACCCAGGTTGCCGCCAGCGCCGGGGCGGTTTTCCACCACCACCGTGCCCAGGCTGTCTTTCACGCGTTCGGCCAGCATGCGTGCTGCGATGTCGAGCGGGCCGCCTGGGGGGTAAGGCACGATCAGGCGTATGGACCTGGCTTGCGCGTGTGCAAACGGCGTCGTGAAGGCGGCGGCAGCCAGGGCTGCCTTCAAAGTGGTGCGGCGTTTCAGCATCTTGTGCGCGGTTTGTTCTCAGGTGCGGGCAGACGCTGCGGCATCAAGCCGAGGCGCCGTGTTTGTCAGCTTCGGAGGTGAAGGCGTCGGCGAAAAACTCATCAGCTGGCAGGTCGCAGCGTTGCACCAGATCACGCTGCGCCGCTTCCACCATCAGCGGCGTGCCGCAGGCATACACCTGGTGCTCTGAGAGTTTGGGGAAGTCGTGCATCACCGCCTGGTGCACAAAACCCGTGTGGCCGCTCCAGTGGTCTTCGGCCGTGGGCTCCGACAGCACCGGCACATAACGCAGATGTGGCATGGTGGTGGTGGTGGCTTCGCACCAGGCGTTTTGGTAGAGATCGGCGCGGCGCCGGCAGCCCCAGTACAGCACCACCGGCCGCGTGCTGGCCTTGTGCTGCAGCTGTTCAAGCAATGCCTTGATGGGCGCAAAACCCGTGCCGCTGGCCAGCAGAATGATGGGTTTGCTGGACTCTTCACGCAGGAAGAAAGTGCCGAACGGCCCTTCCATGCGCAGGATGTCTTTTTCCTTCATCGCCGTAAACACATGGTCGGTGAACTTGCCACCCGGCATGTGCCTGATGTGCAGTTCTATGGCCGGCGGGCTTCCCAGGTTGTGCAGCGCATTGGCCATGCTGTAGCTGCGCCGGCTGCCGTCGCGCAGGATGAATTCAACGTATTGGCCGGCGCGGTATTGCAGGTTCTGGTTGGCCGGCAACTGCAGGCGCAGCACTG
>JAYUPP010000367.1:0-3050 GCA_043760045.1 Betaproteobacteria bacterium | reverse complement strand
CTTGCAAGGCAGTGCGGTGCCGCTGGAACGCCAGCGCACCGACCGCCATGGGCAGTCGGTGTGGCATTCGGGCCATCACGTGCCCGACGTCAACGACGACGGCACGGTGGTGGGTGTGTACACGGTGTTTTTTGACATCACCCAGCGCGCACTGGCCGAGCAGCAAGTGCTGCACCGTGAACAGCAGCTGCTGCAGCGTGAACAAGAGCTGCGCGTGGCCAAGGAGGCGGCTGAAAACGCCAGCCGCGCGAAGTCTGAATTTCTGGCCAACATGAGCCACGAAATCCGCACACCCATGAACGGCGTGCTGGGCCTGGCCGAACTGCTGCTGGAAACGCGGCTCGACGCCGAACAGCGGCCCTTCGTGGAAACCGTGCGCAGCTCGGGCGAAGCGCTGCTGTCGATCTTGAACGACATCCTGGACTTTTCCAAAATCGAAGCCGGCAAGCTGGAGACCGAATGCATCGACTTCGACCTCTACCAGGCGGTGGAAGACGTGGTGCAGCTGCTGGCCCCCAAGGCGCACAGCAAGAAGCTGGAACTGGCCTGCCGCATTGACGAAAGGCTGCCCAGCGCCGTGCGCGGCGACCCCTTCAGGATGCGCCAGGTGCTGACCAACCTGATCGGCAACGCGGTGAAGTTCACCGAAAGCGGCGAGGTGCTGGTGGACGTGCTGCAGCAAGACAGCCAGACCTTGCGCGTGGCCGTGCAAGACACCGGCATTGGTTTAACCGGCAGCCAAAGCGCGCGCCTGTTTCAGGCCTTTGAGCAGGCCGACGGTTCCACCACGCGCCGCTTTGGTGGCACTGGCCTGGGGCTGGCCATCTCGCGCAGCCTGGTGGAAATCATGGGCGGCACCATCGGTGTGGACAGCGTGCCCGGTGAGGGCTCGACGTTCTGGTTCACGCTGCCGCTGGTGGCCGCCGCCAGCCGGCCTGCTGTGGCCCACCCGGGTGGCCTGCGCAACCGGCGTGTGCTGGTGGTGGACGACAACACCACCAACCGCGACATTCTGGAGCACCACGTCACGGTGGGCGGCATGCGCAGCATGACCGCCGTGGACGGCGTGGACGCGCTGCAGCGGCTGCACCAGGCGCTGGCCGAGGGCGACCCGTTTGACATCGCCGTCATCGACATGAAGATGCCGCGCATGGACGGCATCCAGCTGGCGCAAGCGATGCGCGACGACAGCCGCTTGTCCGCTACCCATCTGGTGCTGGTGACGTCGCTGCACTCACAGGACGAGCTGGCGCGCGCGCGCAGCAGCGGCATCGGCGCTTATCTGTCCAAGCCGGTGCGCCGCAACGAACTCTTCAGGGCCATGGCCCAAGCCGTGGGCGACGGCCCGGGGCTGCACCAGAGCAGCGCGCTCGGCAATGCGGCCGCCCCGCTGCCGCGCATCCAGGCGCACGTGCTGCTGGCCGAAGACAACGGCGTCAACCAGGTGGTGGCGCGCAACATGCTCAAGGCCATGGGCTGCAGCTACGACATCGTGCCCAACGGTGCGCTGGCGCTGCAGGCGCTGCAGCGCGGGCAATACGACATCGTGCTGATGGACTGCCAGATGCCGGTGATGGACGGTTATGCCGCCACCCAGGGCCTGCGCCAGCGTGAACAAAAGCTGGGCCTGCCGCGCATGCCCGTGGTGGCGCTGACGGCCAACGCGCTGGTGGGCGACGCCGACACCTGCCTGGCCGCCGGCATGGACGACCACCTGGCCAAACCCTACACCCGGCGCCAGTTGAGCCAGCTGCTGGTGCGTTGGTTGCCGCAGCAGTGTGTGCACCAGCCTGATGCGCCGGCCGTGCAAGCCGCTGTGCAGCCCCGGGAGCAGGCCCAGGCCGAGCCCGGGGCGGCGGCCCCACCCAACCCCCAAACAGCAGCGACCCCCGCCGCGGCCATGCTGGACCCGGTGGCGCTGAACAACATCCGTGAAATGGACCCCGACGGCAGCGTGCTGGCCGAGATTTTCCAGATGTACCTGGACGAACTGCCCCAGCACACCGCAGCGCTGACCGAAGCGCTGGCCGCAGCCGACAGCGCCACCTTGGGCCGCGTGGCGCATGCGTTGAAGTCAGCCAGTTTCAACATCGGTGCCAAGCCACTGGCCGAGCTGTGCCGCAGCCTGGAACAGCTCAGCAAAGCGGGTGACGCCCCTACAAACGCTGACAGGGGGGCCGACAGAGTGGCCGACAGAGTGGCCGCCATCCTGGCCATGCTCGACCAGTTGCAGCCCGTGCTGCGTTCACACTTGAGGTTAGCCGCATGAAAAACAAACAAGCCACGGTGCTGGTGGTGGACGACGACGCCGGTGGCCGCCGGCTGACCCGCGCCACCTTGAGCAAGGCCGGGTTCGACGTCATCGAAGCCGGCAACGGCGAACTGGCGCTGCAAGCCATGCGCCTGGCCATGCCCGACCTGGTGCTGCTGGACGTCAGCATGCCGGTGATGGACGGCTTCACGGCTTGTGAGCAACTGCGCCAGCTGCCCGGCGGCCACAGCGTGCCGGTGGTCATGATGACGGGGCTGGACGACACGCAGTCCATTGAACGGGCTTTTGGCGTCGGCGCCACCGACTTCATCACCAAGCCCATCAACTGGCCCGTGCTGCCGCACCGCGTGCGCTACATGCTGCGCGCCAGCAGCGCCATAGCTGAGCTGCGGCAAAGCCAGCGCCGCCTGTCCAACGCACAGCGCATTGCCGACATGGGCGACTGGGAATGGGACCTGCGGCGCAACCAGCTGGAGCCGTCTGAACAAGCCTGGCGCTTGCTGGGCCACGAAGGCGCCTGCGCCAACGTGCCTTCAGAAACCTTCTTTGACCATGTACACGCCGACGACTGCGAACGCGTGCGCCGCGCCTGCATGCAGGCCGCCGCCAGCGGTGAAGGTTTTTCCATCGACCACCGCGTGCAGGTGCTGGGTGGCGTGGTGCGCCATGTGCACCAGCAGGTGGAAGTCATCGAGCGCAACGCCGGCGGCACCGCACAGCGGCTGGCCGGTGCGCTGCACGACATCACTGCCCGCAAAGACGCCGAAGAGCAGATCAA
>JAYUPP010000366.1:0-7856 GCA_043760045.1 Betaproteobacteria bacterium | reverse complement strand
GGGTGCGAAACGCGGCGCCATCATGCAACCCGGGGCGCTGCCGGGGCAGCCCTAACTTGTGGCCCGCACGGCGGGCTGGGCTGAGGCCCCAAGACGGTTCACAGGCCAGCCGACACTTGCCCCATGCCCGCCGCCCGGCGCCTGTTCCAGATCACCTGGCCCTTGCTGATCGAGCTGCTGCTGGGCCTGCTGGCCGGCATCGTCGGCACCGCCATGGCGGCCCGGCTGTTCGACGCCAACGGCGCGGCTTTTTGCCATGGCGCACCCCGTGTTTGGCGCGCTGTTCATCGTGTTTCGCATTGTCGGCGCCGGTGTCGGTGTGGTGGTGACGCAGGCGCTGGGCGCGGGCCAGCGTTTGCGCGCCGATGCGGTGGCGCGCGCCGTGCTGGGCGCGGCCACCTGGATCGGCGGCGCGGTGGCGGCCACCGCCGCGCTGTGCCGGCAGCCGCTGCTGGAGCTGCTGAACACGCCGCCCGACATCACGCCCCTGGCAGCGCTGTTTCTGCTGGCGCTGGCCCCGGCCATGCTGCTGGACGCCTGGAACGCCAGCATGACGGCCGTGCTGCGCGCCCACCTGCGCGCCCGCGAGACGCTGGCGGTGATGGTGCTGATGCAACTCACGCATCTGCTGCTGATGGCGCCCTTGATGTTGGGCTGGGGCCCGCTGCCGGCACTGGGTCTTGTGGGCTATGCACTGGCGATGATCGCCACCCGTGCACTGGCGCTGATCGCCACCCGTGCACTGGCGCTGATGCTGCACCTGTGGCTGTGGCGCACCCGGCTGCACCTGACACCGCGCTGGGCCGATGCCTGGCGCCTGCCACGCGCTGAACTGGCCGACGTGGCGCGCATTGGCGTGCCCGGCGCGGCCGAAAACGGCGCCTACCGGCTGGCCTTCATGGCCAGCGTGGCGGCACTGGGCACGCTGGGCGCGGCCGCGCTGGCCACCCACGCCTATGCGCAGCAGCTGATCATGGTGGTGCTGCTGTTTGGCCTGGCGACCGGCCTGTCGGTAGAGGTGCTGGTGGGCCACCTGGTGGGCGCCGGCTCGATGCTGCTGGTGCTGGCCGGCGGCAGCTGGTTGCTGGGTGTGCACCTGGGGTTGGGCCTGGTGGGCGTGTGGATCGCCTATGCCGCTGACGAGTGGCTGCGCGGCCTGTTGATGTGGCGGCGCTGGCAGCGCCTGGCCGGGGTGCCGCATGCGCGCGCTTCCCGGCGACGGCTGCTGCAGCCTGTGGCGCCTCAACAAGCCTGATGAAGCGACGCCAGGGCCCGCTTGCATGCTGCACAGGCGCGACTTAGAGTGCCCCGGCCTGACACCCGGCCGCCGGCCTTTTGGTGTTGCAATGCAGGAGGAAACAAAAATGCCCACCCGCAAGTCTGCGCAGCCCCGTGCTGAAACCGGCGCTGAAACCGGCGCTGAAACCGCCACTGAGGCCACCACAGAGGCCACCACAGCACGCGCCCTTGCCGCGCGCAGCATTGCCCTTGCCGAAGCCGCCGCCGGCAATGACGACGCGCGTTTTGTGCAGGTCCTGGAAAACAACTTGCGCGCTGCGGCCAACCCTGCTGCAGCACCGGGCAGCCGTGCACGCGCCGTCATTCCCATCGCGGCCGATCCGCATCCGCAGCGCAGCTTCCAGATGCACCGCGACCCGCGTTACCTGGCCAACGCCCGCCTGCTGGCGCGCCGCACCGGCGGTGGTTTTCGTGTCATCGGCGGCGAGGTGGTGCCGCTGGGCGAATTCCTGGACTGCGTGGCGGTGGGCAACGACCAGGAATGGGGCTGCACCGGCACGCTGATCGCAGCCAACGTGGTGGTCACCGCAGGGCACTGCACCGAATTCGCCATCCGCATCTACATCGGCCGCGACGTCAGCAAAAAGGGCACGGTGGTGAAGGTGGCCCAACGTGTGCGCCACCCGCAGTACAACATCAAAGGGCATAACGACCTGATGGTGCTGATACTGGCGCAGCCGGTGGCCGGCGTGACACCCCGCGCACTGGCCGGCAAAACCGTGATCGACAAAGCCAGCGACGGCCGTGTCGTCGGCTTCGGCCACACCAACAGCGCCGGCACGCTGGGCTACGGCGTCAAGCGTTACGTTGACGTGCCCATCGTTTCGGGTGCCTGCAAGGGCACGGCTGACGGCCAGCAAGACACCAACATATACGGCTGCGACAAAAGCCAGGAACTGGTGGCCGGGCGCCCACTTGCCGAACGCGACAGTTGCAAAGGCGACAGCGGCGGCCCGTTTTACGTGCCCGGCGCGCAGGGCCAGTGGCTGCTGGCCGGCGCCACGTCACGCGCCACCACCAGCGCCATGAGCAACTGCGGCGACGGCGGCATTTATGTGCGCATGGACCGCTACAAGGCGTGGATCAACAGCTTGCCCGGGGTGAAGCTGCCGTGAGCGCGACGCGCGAGCAGCGCCCACCGCGGGCCTCGACCCTGGCCGAGGCCAAGCCCGACAGCAGCGCCCGTCCGACACCCTCAACCCAGCCGTCACCAACCGACCTGACCGTGCGCGGGCTGAACAGCGACTTGACAGTGCGCGTGGTCTGGGGCGACCTGACGCGAGCCGACGGCGCGGTGCTGCTGGTGGGCCACTACGCCGGCGTGCAGCCGCTGCGCGCCGAGGCCGCACTGGACCGCTGGGTTTCTGACGCGACCCACGGTGACGAATCGCGGCTTTTGATCACCGACCTGGCGCGGCGCGGGGTGCTGCGCGGCGAACTCGGTGAGCTGCTCTTTTTTCCCGGCCCGGGTGGCCGCCTGGGTGCCGTGGCGGGCATGGGTCAACCCGGCACATTTGCGGCGCCGCAGCTGCGTCGGCTGGCGCGCACCGTGGCGCAAACCGTGGGCCTGCTGCCCTGGCACAGCAGCTTGACCACCGTGGTCATTGGCTCGGGCGAAGGCAACATGGCCATCGAACAAGCAGCGCGGCAGTTTCTGGTTACGCTTGTCGAAGCGCTCGACGCCGACCCGCTGCTCAGCCTGCGCGAGCTGGTGTTTGTCGAGCTGTCACTCGACCGTGCCTTGCGCATCGTGCAGGCGCTCGAAGCAGCGGCGGTGAAACTCGCGCAGCGGCAAAACCGCAGCCGGGCCATCGTCGTCGACCCCGTGTTGGCAGAGTGCCCGGGCGGGCGGGTGCCGGCTGACTTCGGCTGCTCAATGCTGCTGGCTGCCATGTGTGGCGACGAGCCCCATGCGCGCGACGTGCGCGCCCAGGCCTTGCGCGCCCTGCCCGACGAACTGCACGCGGAAGTCACCGAGTGGCTGAACCAGCGTGCCGCGCCAGAGGCCAGCGCGGCACAGCTGCGCCGCGCCGCGCTGCGCCTGCGCCTGTTGCCCGAAGAAGACCCGTTGCTCACGAGCCCGGTGCCGGTGCGCATCACCTGCACCCACGATGGCCCGGACCTGCGCATGACCGCCATCACCGCCAGCACCACCGTGCCCGAGCGGGTCATGCTGCGCAAGCTGGCACTGGCACAACGTGCCGGTGAACGGGCGCGCCATGCGGCGCCGAACGACCGATCTGAAACCGGGCGGCGGCTGCGCCGGCACCTGGTGCACAACGACTTCAGGCTGCAGATCGACGCCCTGGATCCTTTGGTTCTGGAGCTGGATGCAGAAACCGCAGCGCTGCCCTGGGAGATGCTGCCGGCGTTCGAAAACGGCCGCGCCCTGGCGCTGAACCGCCCGCTCTCACGCCAACTGCGCACGCGCTACAGCCCGCGCCCCTTTGAACTGCCGCGGCACTGCGCCTGGCAGGCGCTGGTGATCGGTGACCCCGCCGGTGGTCCGCTGGCCTTGCCTTCGGCGCTCGAAGAAGCACAGGAAGTGGCCGCGTTGCTGACAAAACAGGGCCTGCAGTGCACGCTGCTGCTGGGCGCGCCCGACCCCGGCAGCGGTGCCGGCCCGGTGTCGGGTGTGGCGCCGGCCGACTACGCCGAAGTCATCGACCGGCTGCTGTCGGGCGCCTACGACCTGGTGCACTTCTGCGGCCACGCGGTGCACGAAGGGCAGCGGGGGGGCCGCAGCGGCTGGGTATTTGAAGACATGCAGCTGCTATCAGGCGCCGACCTGGAAGGTGCCGAGCGCGCGCCGCGGCTGGTGTTTGCCAATGCCTGTGCGTCGTCGCAATTGCTGCAGCCGGCCGCTGCAGGCGGCTTGCTGGAAGGCCTGGCCGACACCTTCTTTCAACAGGGGGTGCGGCACTACATCGGCGCCGCCTGGTCAGTGCCTTCAGAGCCGGCGCGTCAGCTGGCACTGCAGTTTTACAGTGCACTTTTTGGCAGCGAACGCTGCAGCGTGGGCGAAGCGCTGTTGGCCGCACGCCAGGCCGTGCATGCCGAAGAAAGCGCGGCGGCTGCGGCAGCAGAGTCGGCCGCTGATTTGGCGGACGGTGAAGGCCCCGGGGCAAGGTCGAGCGCAACATCTGATGCAACTGAAGTTGCAGCCAACGTCGCCAAGCAAGCTGCTGCCAGCTGGGCAGCAGCCTGGGCCGCCTATCAACACTATGGTGACCCCACAGAACGCTTCGACCGCCCGCCGCCACCGCCACCGCCACCGCCACCCAAGGCTGCCGCAGCATCGCCAACAGCCACCACAACCCGCAAGCCCACCACCCCCCGCAGGAACAAACCCAAATGATCGTCACCCCCGACTCCAGCGCCCGCTTCATCCTCAAAACCAAGCTGCCCAAAGCGCCCGCGCCGCCCCGGCGCTCGCGCAGCGGCGGCGCTGTTGCAGAGCAGCCGCCGCTGCAGCTGCGCGCCACCGAGGCACAGGCGCTGGTGGTGGGCAGCGGCCTGGTGGTGGCCGCCGACAAGGTGCCGGTGCAAGTGCGTGAAGACATGATCAATTGCGTGTTGTTTGCGCAGCTGGTGGCCACCGCCGAAGTGGGCGACCCGTCGCAGGTGCAGGCCTGGTATGCGTCTTACTTTCGTGCGCTCACGATGCTGGGCTGGGCGCAGAGCGACCAGCGCTTTGAGGCCTACGACTTTTCGGGCCAGGGCTTTGAAGCGCACAAGGCGGTGATTCCCGTGCTGACAGCGCTGCTGGGGCCGCAGGCCACGGCCTTGTCGGTGGTGACGGCCATGATGAAGGGCCTGCAGGACATGCAGGACAACGCGCCCTGGCTGACCTTGTTCGAACAGCAGGTGCGCACCGAACATTCAGCCGCGTTCCAGATTGCCACCGCCGAGGTCGGCGCCGACGGGCTGCTGCAAGTGGCACTCGTGGCTTTTGACCTGAAAGCACGCGCGCGGCTGACGCAGTTGCTGTTCATCAAATACACCAGCAGCACCACCACGTTGCGCTTTTCAGCCGGCCGCGCCACCATTTTTGAGGCCGCGCTGGCGCAGCAGCGTGCCGACCTTGCGGCGCGCATGGTGCCCTATCGCGCGGCTTATGTGGGCAGTGTCAAGCTGCCGCCGTTGCCTGCTTTACCGAAGCCGCCCGTGGCGCGGTCGCGCGCGGTGCGCAAGGGCTGAATCAGTGCCCGCCGCGGCGCCGCTGTGTGGCCTACGATGGGCACTCGCCACCCGACGCGTGAAAGACCCCGCACCATGAACAACCCCAAGTCGGTCGAGTTCTACTTTGACTTCGGCAGCCCCACCACCTATCTGGCGCACACCCAGTTGCCGCGCCTGTGCGCCGAGACCGGCGCTGCATTGGTTCTGAAACCCATGCTGCTGGGCGGTGTGTTCAAGGCCACGGGCAACACGAGCCCGGTGACGGTGCCGGCCAAAGGGCGCTGGATGGGCCGCGACATCGCGCTGTGGGCACGCCGTTACGGTGTGCCTTTTTCCTTCAACCCGCATTTCCCGGTGAACACACTGGCGTTGATGCGCTGCGCGGTGGGCTTGCAGATGAAAAGGCCCGAACTGCTGGCCGGCTATGTGGACGCCGTGTTCGACGCCCTGTGGGTGCAGGCCCGAGACCTGGGGCAACCCGGCGAAGTGGCGACAGTGGTGGCCGCAGCGCTGGTGCCGCACGGCGTTTCGGCCGACGATTTTGTGGCGCTGGCCGCCGACCCCGAAGTGAAGGCCGGGCTCGTGGCACGCACCGAAGAGGCGGTGGCGCGGGGCGTGTTTGGCGCCCCCACCTTTTTTGTCGGCCCGCAGATGTTCTTCGGCCAGGACCGGCTGGACTTTGTGCGCGAGGCGCTGATCTGAGAGGCTGAGTTTCAGCCTCTGAGCACTTGAGTTTCAGCCCACCGCCTGCGTGAACGCGGCAGCGGCCAGCGGCCAGGTTTCGGTGGCCCCGAAATGGGCCGTGCCGCCCTTGGCAAACAGCCGCAGGCTGCGCTGTTGATCGGCCGGGAAGATTTGTTCGGTCAGCACCGTATGGCCGTTACCCACAAACACCTCCACCGAAGACCGGTCCAGCACCACGCGCAAGAGCAAAGGCCGGCCGGCCGCTGGCGCGCGCACCGGGGCTTCGCGGCGCCGGGTGTACAGCGCGTCGCGGGCCGGGTTGAAACCGGCGCGGCTGCGGTCCACATACACGCTGCCGCGCTCGGCGTCGTAGCCGACCTCGGTGCCGGCGCCGGCGCCTGCGCCTGTGCCCGCACCCGCGCCCGCACCGTCGTCTGCGGCGCGCAGCAGCACGCCGCAGCGGCCGGCGCTGCAGGCCTGCACCTGCAGTTGCAAGTCAATGCAGCGGCCGCCTGAGACCGCGTGCAAAGCTTCAGGCCACAGCGCGTGTTCAGCATTCGACAACACCAGCGCGGCCTGCGTTTGCACCGCCCCCCGTAACGTATGCAGCGCGGCCAACGGCTGCTGCAACAGTTGCCAGCCCCGCGCGCCGCGCTGCACACGCAGTTCACGCGGCAGGCTCATCGCGCCGCGCCACGGTGTTGTGGGCAAGTCTTTGGCGTAGCGGTGGCAGCTCATCCAGGCCAGCCACAGCTGGCGCTGCGGCGCGCCCGGGCAGTTCGACCACGACAAGGCGGCATAGAAGTCGGCGCCCCAGTCGGCCCAGGTGGGCGCGGTGCCGGCGTCGGGCGTGAACTGCGTGCCGTCGAAGTGGCCAAACAGCAGCCGTGCGCCACTGCCGCCCGACGGGTGGCCGGCCAGCACGTCCACCTTGAAGAGCCACACCGTTTCGCCGCTGTTGCTGCTGCTGCTGCTGCTGCCGGCAAACGGCATCAGGTCGGGGCATTCCCAGATGCCTTCGCTTTTGAACGGCGCCCTGAAGTCGCTCAGCCACTGCCAGGCCTTGAGGTCCGCCGACGCATAAAACTGCGCCGTGTGTTCGTCGGGCAGCACCACCACCATCACCCAGCGCGCGCTGGGTGCGTGCCAGAACACCTTGGGGTCGCGGAAGTCGCGCCGGCCGAGGTCGAGCACGGGGTTGTGGGCGTACTTCGTCCAGGTGCGGCCACGGTCCAGGCTGTAGGCCAGCTCTTGCGCCTGGCCGCCTTCGGGCCGGCGCAGGCAGCCGGTGTAAATGGCCACCAGCGGCGCCGGCTGCCCGGCTGCGGGCCGGCCAGCAAAACCGCTGCTGTTGTGCGTGTCCACGACCACACTGCCTGAAAAAATCGACACGCGTTCGTCTTCGGCAATAGCCACCGGCAGCTCGTGCCAATTCAACAAATCGCTGCTGACCGCATGGCCCCAGCTCATGTGGCCCCACTCGATGCCGAACGGGTTGGTTTGGTAGAACAGGTGGTATTCACCGTCGAACCAGACCAGGCCGTTGGGGTCGTTGATCCAGTTTCGCTGCGGCGTGAAGTGAAATTGGGGGCGCAAGGGCTCGGTACGCTGCATCTGGCGGTGGGTGTTGAATTCAGTGGTTCTGCTGTTGTGGATCAGTTGGAAGCGATCAACCAGCCCCAGCCCGGCAG
>JAYUPP010000365.1:0-3065 GCA_043760045.1 Betaproteobacteria bacterium | reverse complement strand
CGCTGGAGGCCGCCACCATCGACGGCGCCACGCCGTGGCAGAAGCTGCGCTACGTGACGCTGCCGCACCTGATGCCGCTGGTGGTGTTTGTGCTGATGATGCATGTGATGGACGCCTACCGCGTATTCGAGCCGGTGATGGTGCTGACACAGGGCGCCTTCACCACCAGCGTGCAATACCTGACCTATCACGTGCTGCTGCAGGAAGACAACCCATACAAGGCCAGTGCGGCGTCGGTGCTGACCATCATCGGCATTGCGCTGCTGCTCATTCCACTGCTGCGCAAGACCTGGCGCGAACAGCACCAAGGAAACTGAGATGCGCAAATCCGCCCTGGGCCAAACCCTGCTCTACGCCGGCCTGACAGTCTGGCTGGTGCTGGCCGCGCTGCCGGTGTTGTGGACGGTGGTGATCTCGCTGCGCAGTTATGTCGATGCGTTCTCGGCGCCGCTGAAGTGGCTGGCGCCCATCACTTGGGAGAACTACCGTGGCCTGTGGATCGACCGCGAGTTCTACCGAAACTTCGGCAACACCGTGGTCGTCACCTTGGGCACGGTGTGCATTTCGCTGACCGTGGGCTGCCTGGCGGGTTATGCCTTGTCGCGCTACCGCGGCAGCCTGGGTTTTTGGCTGCTCATCATCGCGCTGGTGTTTCGCGCACTGCCGCACGCCACCTTGCTGCCCAGTTTCCATGCGCTGTTCGACGCCATCGGTATTCGCAACACCACGTTCAGCCTGATCTTCGTGCTGGTGGCCATCAACCAGCCCTTCACGATCTGGATGCTGCGCAGCTTCTTCGTCAACATCCCGCCAGAGCTGGACGAAGCCGCCATGGTCGACGGCTGCACGCGCCTGCAGGCCTTTCGCCGAGTCATCATCCCGGTGATGTGGCCAGGCGTGGTGACGACGGGCTTGTTCAGTTTTCTGCTGGCCTACAACGACTTCATGCTCAGCTCGGCACTGACCAACGCCGACCGCATGACCATGCCGGCGGCCATAGCCAGCGCCATCACCGCCGAAAGCGACGCCCTGCTGATGCAAGGGGTGGCCGGCGCGGTGAGCATCACCATCCCGCTCATCATCCTGGTGGCGCTGTTCCAGAAGCAGATCGTTTCTGGCCTCACTCAAGGCGCCGTCAAGGGCTGAGGCGCTGACCACTGAACCCCAACCCACCCCATGATCCTGACACCCGAAGAACTGCAACGCCGCCACATCCGCCGCAGCCAATACCGGTCGTGCGACGACGCCTTCATCGACGTGCGGCTGCCCGGCAGCACGCCCAAGGAAAACTACGCCATCGTCGGCCCCGGTGTCACGCAGAACCCCGGTCAGGTGGTCAATCTGCGCGAGCCGCATGGCTTCAACGTTGGCGCGGCCGGGCTGCCAGCGGGTGTCACCAACAACCTGCATCTGCATTTCACGTCCGAGGTCTTCATCGCCTGCGAAGGCAGCTTCACGCTGCGCTGGGGCGCAGCCGGCGACGAAGGGCAAGCGGTGTTGGAGGAAGGCGACGTGATGTGCATGCCGACCTGGATGTTTCGCGGCTTTTCCAACAGCGGCGCCAAGCACGGCTTTTTGATGACGGTGCTGGGCGGTGACGACACCGGCGGCATCATCTGGAGCCCCGATGTGATGCGCCGCGCCCGCGCCACCGGCCTGTACCTGGGGCGCGACAACCAGCTGATCGACGTGCCAGCCGGCCAGCCCGTGCCCGCAGAAAGCCAGCTGCTGCCGCTGATGCCCGCGGCTGAGGTCTGCGCACTTCGCCACTGGTCGGCGCCTGAGTTGATGGCGCGCTGTGTCAAACCCGCTCAGCGCAACTTTCAACACGCCACACTGGACGCTTGCCTGCCCGGCCACGGCTGGCAGCTGGCCCCGGTGATCGGCTGGGGCCTGAGCCAGCACCGCGACCACCGGCCGGCGGTCAGCGATCCGCAGGGCTTCTCAGTGGAATGGCTGCGGGTGCCGGCTGGCGGGCGCAGCGCGCCCTTTGTGTTGAACGAGACCGCCGTGCTGGTGCATGCCCAGGGCCCCTTGCAAGTGGCCTTCAACAGCGGGGCCCAGCAGCTGAGCACCACGCTGGGCGCGTGGGACACGCTGTCGCTGCCGGGTGGATGTGTGCGGCAGTTCATCAATGTGGGGCAGCAAGAGGCACTGGCGCTGCTGGTGGTGAACGGCGACGCCCGCAAGACACCGCGTTTTGACGCCAGCGTGCACGCGGCCGCGCTGGCGCTCGATGTCACGCTGGACGCCGGTGGCCGACTGGCCCGCCACAGCTTGCTGCCGCCCGCGATGACGGTGTGAACGCTGGGGCTGTGGGCAGCAGCTTGTCGTCGACTGCAAGGCGCGAGAGCCCTGCGCTGCCACGCATCGTTGCCTTGCCCGGCACGTTGCTGGACGAACGCAGCCTGGCCGCCGTGTTGAATGGGCTGAATGGGCTGAACGGGATGACTGGGCTCTGCGCACAGACGCTGCTGCTCGGCACACAGGACCACATCGACGACGAAGTCGACCGCCTGCTGGCCCTGCTGGGGCCTGAGCCGGCCGTGTGGCTGGGCCATTCGCTGGGCGGCATCGTGGCGCTGCACGCGGCCGCCCGCCACCCCAACCGAGTTGCGGGCCTGGTGCTGCTGGGCGCCAACGCCCGCGCCGGGCGTGACAGCGGCGAGCCGCGGCGCGCGGCGCAATGGGCGCTGGCCCAGCAACAGGGCTTGCAGGCCTTGGCCCACAGCAAGCTGGCCCCCGGCTATGGACTGGCGCATGACGATGCCGCCTTGGCCGACCTGGTGGCCCAGGCCCAGGCCGTGGGTCTGGCGCGTTTTGCCAGGCAACTGGGCTACGCGCGCCAGCGCCCGGGGTTGCTGGCACCGCAGCAAGTGCTGCGCCTGCCCGTGCTGGCCATCAGCGGCGAAGTCGACACGCTGTGCCCGCCAGGCATGAGCGACGAAATCATCAGCCTCCTGTCACCCCCGCACCCGGCCATTCACCACTGCCTGGCCGGTGCTGGCCACCTGTTTCCCATGCAGCAACCGGCCTTGGTCGCGGCGTACCTGCACACCTTTCTG
>JAYUPP010000364.1:0-7910 GCA_043760045.1 Betaproteobacteria bacterium | reverse complement strand
TCAAGGACCCATACACTGACTTTTCTTACAACAGATCGACTCGCCCCGCGTCGCCGATCTCAGGTCGCTCCAGGCTCATACCTGAATTGGAAAAGACTCGTTTCACAGCCATGGGTGCTGTCGTGTAGAACGACGTTGATGCGCTGTGCTTCCATGTCTGGACTGTAGCGAATTCGAACTTGTGCGCCCGGCCTGTCGGCATTACTCGCCCCGCCCTATTGAGGCTCGATCTTCGCGTCCCTGATGGCCTTCGCCCACTTGCCCGTTTCCACCCGGTTGCGCTGCGCCAGCGCCTCAGGTGAGCCGGGGTCCACCGCAAAACCGTTGGTCAGGAACTTGTCCTGCAAGTCTTTGCTGTTGGCCGCCGCGTTGATGGCGGCGTTCAGCCGCGCCACCACGTCGGGTGGCGTGCCGGCCGGTGCAAAGACGGCGAAGTAGGCGATCAGTTCATAGTCCTTCAGGCCGAGAGCTTCGTTCACCGTGGGCAGCTCGGGCACCGCAGCCGCGCGTTGTGACGACGTCACCGCCAGGCCACGGATCTTGCCCGCTTTGTGCTGCGGCACCGTGACCGCAAAGTCGGCCGTGAACATCATCACCTGGCCGCCGATCAGGTCGGTCATCGCCGCCGGCCCGCTTTTATAGGGAATGGCATTCATTTGAATGTTAGCCATGCTGGACAACATTTCCGACGACACCTGCTGCGAGGTGCTGGCGTAGGCGAAACTCACCTGCCCGGGTTTGTTTTTGGCCAGGTCCACCAGTTCTTTCAGCGTCTTCGCCGGCACGTCGTTGTTGACCGCCACCATCAGCGGCACCGAACCCAGATAACCCACCGGCGTGAACGCGGTGTCCTGGTCGTAGGGCAGTTTTTTCATCAGAAACTTCAGCGCCGCGTTGGTGCTGTTGGTGCCCACCAGGATGGTGTAGCCATCGGCCGGCGCCTTGGCCACGATGTCCGCGCCCAGCATGCCGCTGGCGCCGGGTTTGTTGTCCACCACGATGGGCTGGCCGAGCAGCGCCGACATCTTTTCCGCAAAGGCGCGGCCAATCTGGTCGGTGGCGCTGCCGGCGGCGAAGGGCACCACGGCACGGATGGGTTTGTTCGGGTAGGGCTGGGCGCTGGCGGCCGTGCTGGCCAGCAGCAGGGCCAAGGCCAGCGGGGCCAGGCGGGAAAAAGTTCGGCACATGGGTGGGGTCTCCATCGGTTCGGCAGGCATCTGCAAGATTTGCAGGCGGAAGTCTAGGCCGACCAGCGGCCGCTCCGTCAAAGGCCCTGCGTGACAACCCGCTGGCCCGCAGTGCAACCTTTGCGCCTCATGCTTCGGTCGCGACTTCTCGGCAGGAACTCCATGACCTCACTTCAAGTTGGTTCTGCGGCCCCCGAAACGCAGCGGCCCGCCCAACGGCAGGCCGCTGCGGCATTTGACGTTGACTGCGGCGGCAGCGGTGGTGTGCGCCACGCTTCTGTTGGCCGCCTGCTCCAGCAGCAGCGACAACGCCGATGTGGAGATTTCGCGCACCGGTTTCGGCGTGGTGCATGTGCGCGCTTCCAACTACCACCAGCTGGCCTACGGCGTGGGTTATGCCTTTGCACAGGACAACTTCTGCACCCTGGCCGAGAAGATCAACCAGATCAATGGCGAACGCGCCAAGCATTTCGGCGCCACCAGCACCGTGGGCTTTGGCGCTGCCGCCACCGGCAGCGTCAGTTGACTGAACTCTGACTTCTTCTACCGGCTGCAGTACGACAAAACCACCGTCGCTGCACTGTGGAACAAGGCCGCAGCGCCGACGCAAGACATGGCACGGGGTTATGCCGAAGGCGTGAACCGCTACCTCAGCGACACCGGCCTGGCCAACCTGCCCGCCGAATGCCGCAACGCCAGCTGGGTGCGCGCCATCACGGCCGACGATCTGTACTTGTGATGGTCTTCGATCATGACCATCACGGGCTCGCAGGCCTTTGCGCAGGCCATCGCCGACGGGGGCTGGCAGCCGCCCGAGCTGTCGTCACAGGGCACGCCGGTGGCGGCGACCCGGCCACGGGCGAGCGCCAAATCGGCCAGCCCGGCCATGCCCGCAGCGGTGATGCTGGCCTCGGCCGGCCGCGCCATGGCGCAACAGGCAACCGACAGTGACAGCGGCAGCAACGCTTGGGCGTTCGGCAGCAGCACCACACACAACGGCCGCGGCGTGCTGCTGAGCAACCCGCACTGGCCCTGGCAGGCGATGGCCAAGTTCTGGCAGGTGCACATCACCATACCCGGCGAAATTGACGTCATGGGCGCGGCCTGTCCGGGCTCGCCGGTGCCGCTGATCGGCTTCAGCCAGACCATGGGCTGGACGCACACGGTTTCCACCGGCCCCCGTTTCACCATCCGCGAGCTGCGTCTGGGCGCCACGCCCACGAGCTATGTGGTGGACGGCGTCACGAAGCCAATGACGGCGCGGATCATCACCATTGAAGTGAAAGACGCCGCAGCCGTCAGGCGCACCTGCCACAGCACCGAATTCGGCCCGCTGATCAAACTGGTGCTGCATGCCGCCAACCCCGGCGACGCCAACACCCATGTGCTGTGGTCGAGCACACGCGCATTTGCCTTCAACGACATCAACCTGCCCAACAACCGCCACATCGAGCAGTGGGTGGCGGTGGGCAAGGCCCCCACGGCGGAAGCGGCGCGCCATGCTTTTGGCACCATCCTGGGCGCGCCCCTGGTCAACAGCATCATCGCCGACGCGGGCGGCAACGCGGTTTACGCCGACTACTCCACCAAGCCTTACTTGACCGACGCCAAGCTGGCCGCCTGCGCGCTGCCGGGACTGGGCCAAACGCTGACGGCGCAGGGGCGGCCCACCATAGACGGCTCACGCGCCAGCTGCCTGCCCGACAGCGACGCGGCGGCGCCGCAACCCGGCGTGCTGCCGATGAGCCTGCTGCCGTATCTGCGGCGTGACGACTATGTGGTGAACGCCAACAACAGCTACTGGTTGGCCAACCCCGCAGAGCCCATCGTGGGCCTGCCGTCGATCAACGGGCCGGGCGCAGCTGACATCGGCCTGCGCCCGCGCATGAACCTGCAACTGGTGGCGCAGCGCCTGGCCGGCAGCGACGGCCTGGCGGGCAACAAGGTCAACCCCGGCGCCGTGAAAGCAATGCTGATCGGTTCAACAGGTGCGCCGCTGGCCGGCAACCGCAGCCTGGCGGCCGAGTTGCTGATGCCGTCGGTGCTGACGCTGTGCAATGCGGGCAGCAGCGTCACCATGCCCGACAACACGGTGCAGGATATCGGCGCGGCCTGCGGCGTGCTCGCCAGCTGGGACCAGCGCTATAACGCCGAATCGGTGGGTACACACGTTTTCCGGGAATTTTTCACCGCCGCCAACGCCATCGGCGCCACGCTGTGGTCGGTGCCGTTTTCGCCCGCCGACGCCGTCCACACACCGCGTGCGCCCAACCTGGCCAATGCCACCGTCAACCTGCGGCTGCGCCAGGCGCTCGGCACGGCCACGCGCAACCTGGCGGCGCGCGCTGTGCCATTGAACAAAAGCTGGGGTGAACTGTTCTACACCGCCGTGCGCGGCAAGAACATGGCCACCGGTGGCGGCAGTTCGGCCGAGGGCGTGGCCAATCAACTGAACGGTGGCCCACTCAGCGCCACCGGCTACAACAACGTCACCAACGATTCAAGTTATGTGTCGGTGTTGTCATTTGGTGCCAACGGCCTCGAGGTGGACGCGGTGCCGATTCCGGGCCAGTCGGTGAACCCCTTGGCGCCCACCTACTACGACCAGCTGGAGCAGTTGTGGTCGCAGCGCAAGTGGCAGCGGCTGCCGTTCCGGCAGAGCGACATCGAAGCCGACCCGCAACGGCAGGTGACGCGCTTGAACATGTAGCGTGAGCGTGTCCGGCGACAGCCGGGTCGTCAGCACCGTCAATGTGCAAGTCTTTCATCATCCGGGGCGCTGCCGCGCATCATGAAAGTTAGGCAGTCAGGCCGCGCCCAGCCGCCACAGCGAAGTCACCTCGGCAGCACGCGCTGCGTGCAAGGGGTCGGTGGTGTCGGCCGCCCTGCGGTGCGTGGGGCGCGTGTCGATGCGGCCCAGCACCTGCAGGCCCGCCGCAGCCACCCAGCCGAGCAACTGCGCGCGCGTGCGCAGGCCCAGGTGTTCAGCCAGGTCAGACAAGATCAACCAGCCTTCTCCGCCAGGCCGCAGGTGCGCCGCCAGGCCGTTCAGAAAGCCCAGCAACATGCGGCTGTTTTCGTCATACACCGCGCGCTCCAGCTTTGATCCGGGCCGCAGCGGCAGCCAGGGTGGGTTGCACACCACCAGCGCGGCGCGGCCTTCGGGGTAGAGGTCGGCCGCTTGCAACTGCACCTGCTGCTGCAAGCCAAGCTGCTGCAAGTTTTCGGCCGCGCAGGCCAGCGCGCGCGGGTCCAGATCGGTGGCCACCACACGCGGCGGCGGGGGCACCGCAGCGGCTGCTGAGGCAGGCGCGGTCAAGACCTCGGCTGCCAGGCGCCGCGCCAACACGGCGGCCAACACACCCGTGCCGGTGCCAAGGTCAAAAACACATCCCCCTGCCTGCACCGCTGCAGGCAAAGGCGCATGCGCCACCAGGTCCACATACTCACCACGCACGGGCGAAAACACACCGTAGTGCGGGTGGATGCGGTTGTCGGGTGCAGGCCCCAGCGCCGGCAGCGCAACACCTTTTTTGCGCCACTCGAATGCACTCACGGTGCCCAGGATGTCACGCAACGAAGCCACGCTGTGTGGGCTGGTGGCGGCCGCGCCCACCGCCGCCGTTTCATCAGCTGCCGTTTCACCAGCCGCTGCGTCAACAGCCGCTGCGTCGTCAGCCGCAGCTTCATCTGCCGCTGTTGTGTCTGCCGGCCCCCAGGCCTGCAGGCAAGCCAGGCGCAGGTTCGGCGCGCGCCGCAACGGGATGCCGTAGTCGGCCTGCAGCGGTATCAGCAGCATCGCCAGCACCCGCGCCCGCTGGCCCTGTGCCTGGCGGTGGCGGTAGAAGTCGGCAGCGGCGTCGGCGGGCACGGCCACCGCACGGCCCTTGGGCGCGTCGTGCCGGCGCGCTGGGCGGTCCAGGCGGCGCATCAGCGCCTGCAGCAGGTGGCGGGCGTTGTTGAAGTCGCCTTGCCAGAGCAAACCCGTGCCTTCGCAGGCCAGGCGGTAGGCGGTGTTGGCCGGCATGCTGTCGTCAGCCAGCACCACGCGCGAAGGTGGGGGTGCGTCGCGTTCAGACCGCCACCGCGCCTGCACGGTGTGCTCGCCTTGCTGCCAGGTGAGCAGCGGTGCAGCAAGTGGCGCAGCAAGTGGCGCAGTCAGCGGCGCGGAAGGCAGCGCGTGCAGGGTTAAACCTCGCCGCCAAACTTCTTGATCAAATTGTCGATGTACTTTTCAACCAGTTTTTCAAACTCGCCCTTCACCACCGGCGCCACCACCATTTTCATCAGGCCGGGCAGCGGCACTTCCACGGTGCCGTCGATCTTCAGTGCAAGCGCAGTGCCCTTTTTCTGCTCGGTGATTTTCCAGCTGCCACCCACCAGCGCGTTGCCCTCGCCCTTCACCGGCGTCCACACCACCGAACCCTTGGCGCGGTTGCTGACGTACTTGCTGGCATACACGGTCTGGATGTTGATCTGCGCGGTGCCCACCTTTTCCATTTCCCAGCGGTAGACACCACCGCCCAGGTCCACCAGCTGGTCGACCTTGGGGAAAAACGCCACCGACGTGGGCACGTCAGACAGGATGTCGAACACTTCCTTGAAGCCGGCCTTGACGGCAAATTCATAGCCCAGATCGATGTCAACGGTGATGGCCATGATGGTGCTCCTGGTGCAAGGGTTGTACGTGAATTTCAGATGTTAGCGTGGCTGCTCATTCAACACTTTGCCCGGGCCAGGGCAGCATCATTGTCAGCCACAGCAGCCTGCTGAATTCGGGCTCGAAGCGGTCGATGACGTCTTGCGGGTCGGGGCACAGCGCCTCGTCGGTGATCAGCCCAAATTGCACGCCGCCGCCGTAGCTGAGGATCGACACCCCCACCCCGATGTTGCCCGAAGCGGGCACCCAGAACATGTTCTGCCGCAGCGTGCTGCCGCAGAACTTCAGCGGCACCAGTGGCCCCGGTACATTCGTCATCACCGCCGTGGCCTTTTTGGCGAACATGCCCAGTACGGCGTCTTGCACCGGCTTGATGAAAAGGCCGCTGACCGACAGCACCGCAAAGGCCAGCAGCGGCTGGTAACTGCCCTTCAATTCGGCCATGCGTCGGCGCACCGCATGAACACGTTCGACAGGGTGTTCAATGCCGATGGGCAGCACCAGCGGCGCCAGGCCAAAACGGTTGCCCAGTTGCCAGGCCTTTTCAAGCGGGCGCAGATTAACGGGCACCATGGCACGGATTTCCTTGCCGGCCGGGTCTTGCCCGCGCGCCAGCAGCGAACTGCCAATGGCGCCGGCCACGCAAGACAACAACACGTCGTTGACCGTGCAAGAGAGCGCCTTGCCGACGGCTTTCACTTCGTCCAGCGGCAGTGGCTCGCTCCACGCCACGCGCTTCTTGCCGCTGGGCTGGCCCTTGAGCAGCGTGGGTGAATCGTCGGGCA
Source organism: Betaproteobacteria bacterium (assembly GCA_043760045.1). Classification (GTDB taxonomy): domain Bacteria; phylum Pseudomonadota; class Gammaproteobacteria; order Burkholderiales; family Burkholderiaceae_C; genus Rubrivivax. The sequence goes on along the minus strand of JAYUPP010000364.1, from coordinate 1,278 downwards.
TCAACGCCAGCGCGGCCACGTCGTTCAGCACCTTCAAGCCGCTGCGCGCCATGTCCAGGCTGCCCAGCAGGGGCTCGCGCGGGTTGGCCAGCGCTTCGATGCTCTTGGCCATGCCGCCGCCATACATGCCGATGGCCTTCACCGTCAGGTCGGTCAGCGGTTTGAGCACCGCGTCGCTCAGCCAGTCGGGTTCAGATGCATCGTCAGGCCGCAGCCGTTTTTTGCGCTTCGGCGGGTCGGCACCGCCGTCGGTGATGCTCATCATCACCGAGATGAGCGCAATGCCGTCGCCGATGCAGTGGTGTATGCGCGCCACCAGCGCGCTGCCGCCTTCGTAGTTTTCAATCAGGTGGAACTGCCACAAAGGGTAGCCCGGGGCCAGCGGCGTGACCGCCAGTTCACCACACAGGCGCTGCAGTGCATGACGTTCACTTTCGCCGCCAGCAAGCTGCAGCTGCGCGGTAACGATGTGGTGGTTGATGTCGAACTGATCATCAGCCACCCAGCGCGCGCCCATGGCGTCGGACACGGCCTTCTGGCGGAAACGTTCGTACTTCAGCAGCTTGTCTTCGATGCGTACACGCAGTGCCGCCAGCGACAAGGCCGGCGTCAGCAGCCACACGCCAACGATCATCATCAGGTTGACATCGTTGTCCATGCGCAGCCACGCGGTGTCCACGCGGGACATGCGTTCGACGCCTGCACTTTCGACATCCGCCATCGGGTTTCTCCTGTTTTTTCGCTCTGGGGGCACTTTGACGATGCTGGGTAACATGAGTGGCGTCAAGTTCAGACTTTCACTCACGCTCTCGCCGCGTTTCGCCGCGTTTTATTGCCCTTCAACGCCTGCAAGGAACACCAACATGGCCATTGCCAAACCCGCATTCGACGCCGCTGTCGCGGCCAGCAAACAGCTGCCGGAAAAACCCGACAACATGACTTTGCTGAAGATTTATTCGCTCTACAAACAAGCGACCGAAGGTGATGTGGAAGGCAAGCGGCCGGGCTTCACCGACATGGTGGGCCGCGCCAAGTTCGACGCCTGGGCAGCGGTGAAAGGCAAGAGCAAAGATGATGCGATGCAGGACTATGTGGACCTGATTGAGTCGCTGAAGTAATTCAATTCGTCGCGCGGGGCCCGCAGCGGCCCCCGCGATGCGCGCTGAAGCGGCAGCACAGGCACGCTATTGCGGCGATCAACCGGCGCCGGCACGACCTAGTGTTGTGACTCATAAGTTTCGCGACAAATGAAAGCGCTGCATTCGTTCGTCAGGCCAG
>JAYUPP010000363.1:0-3077 GCA_043760045.1 Betaproteobacteria bacterium | reverse complement strand
CGCCTGCAGCGCCTGTTTGCCAGCGACCCGCAATTTGCGCAGATTCGCAACCCCGACGGCAGCGTGAACCGCGAGATGCTGGCCCTGCAGGGCATGAGCTCCGAGATGTTTGCGCAGCAGTTGCGCCAGGAGCTCGCCATGCAGCAGGTGCTGGGCGGTGTCGCGCGCTCATCGCTGGCACCGGCCGCCATCGTGGGCGCCACGGTTGACCCTTTGCTGCAGCGGCGCGAAATTCAGTACCAGCGTTTTGATGTCCAGGCTTATCGCGAGCAAGTCAAGCCCAGCGAAGCCGAGGTTGAAAGCTTCTACAAAAAGCACGCTGACGACTTCAAGACCACCGAGCAAGCGACCATCGAATATGTGCTGCTGGACCTGGAAGTGTTGAGCGCCAGCGCCACGCCCACTGACGCCGAAGTGCGCAAGTTCTACGACGACAACGCCGCGCGCTTCACAGCGGCTGAAGAGCGCCAGGCCAGCCACATCCTGATCAATGCTGACAAGGCGCTGCCAGCGGCCGACCGGCAAGCCGCCCAAGCCAAGGCCGCAGGGCTGCTGGCCGAAGCGCGCAAAAATCCGACCGGTTTTGCCGAGCTGGCGCGCAAGAATTCGCAAGACTCTGGCAGCGCACCACAAGGCGGCGACCTCGGGTATTTCGGGCGCGGCGCGATGGTCAAACCCTTTGAGGACGCGGCTTTCGCGATGAAGCAGGGCGACCTGGTGGGCCCCATCGAAACCGATTACGGCTACCACGTCATCCTGCTCACCGGCACCAAGGGCGGCGTTAAACGGCCTTTCGAAGAAGTGCGTGCCGATATCGGCACCGAATTGCGCAAATCAAACGCGCAGCGGCGCTGGGCTGAAGCCGCCGAGCAGTTCACCAACACCACCTACGAGCAGTCAGACAGCCTGCAGCCGGTGATCGACAAACTCAAGCTGAAAAAGCAGACCGCCACCGTGCAGCGCAAACCGCTGCCTGGCGCCAGCGGCGTGCTGGCTTCGGGCAAGCTGCTGGACGCCGTGTTTGGCCAGGAGGCGCTGAACAACAAACGCAACACCGACGCGGTTGAAGTGGCGCCCAACCAGCTGGTGGCCGCGCGCGTGGTGCAGCACATGCCCGCCCGCGTGCAAAGCCTGGCTGAAGTGGCCGACAAGGTGCGCGCGCGTGTGACGGCCGAGCAGGCCTTGGCGCTGGCGAAAAAAGAAGGCCAGGCGCGCCTGGCTGCGCTGCAGCAGCCCGGCGCGGCGGTTGAAAAGCTGTTGACGACGACTGCCACGGTGTCGCGTTCACAGCCCCAGGGCGTGCCCAAAGCGGTGCTGGACGCGGCTTTGCGTGCCGACGCCGGCAAGCTGCCGCAAGTGGTGGGCGTGGACCTGCCCGAGGGTGGTTTTGTGGTGCTGCGCGTGGCGGCCGTGCTGCCGCGCGAAACGGTGCCCGGGGCCGACGCCACGCTGACGCAGCAATACACGCAAGCGTGGGCTGCGGCCGAGTCTGACGCGTACCTGGAAGCGTTGAAAAAGCGCTACAAGGTGGCGATCAAGCCCGAAGCCGCAGCGGCCGCCACTGCGACCGCCGCTGCCGCACCCGCCCGCTGAATTTTGTTAACCAACCGACCGCGACGGGCGGCGTGGCCGGCTGCGGCCGCTAGTTCGCTTCACTTGCAAGGGTCAGGGACGTACGGTTCAGCATATGTCCGGGTCAGCGCAGGACCCGGTCAGCGCACCGTGCGGCGCTATACTCACAGGCTCTGCGGTGGCTGTAGCTCAGTTGGTAGAGCCCTGGATTGTGATTCCAGTGGTCGTGGGTTCGAGCCCCATCAGCCACCCCACCGCACCCAACCGCCACCGCACGCACGCACGCACGCACGCACGCAGGCCGGCCCTTGAACGGCCTCAGGCGATGGCGCCTGCCGGCCTCTGGGGCGCTGCAGCGAAGGCCCGCAACTGGCCGTCACTGCCCGCAACTGACCGTCACTGCCCGCAACTGCCCGCAACTGCCCGCAGGTCGATCGCATCAGTCTGAGATACCCCTTTCTGGCGCGGTCGTGTGACACCGCCCAGCAATTGCGCTGAAGAGTGCCGCCACTTGATGGTGTGCACCAGTCTGAGATGGTGGCTGGCTGCCGGCGGCATCGACACGCGCGGCGGCCTCGTGGGCCAGGCCGTCAACGTGCAGACCATATTGGCTGAGGCTGAGAGTCTTTCGTTCATGCCCGCTTTGCCCGCCAAAACGCACCCACTCGTCGTTGCAAATGCTCGCCATAGCCGGGCTATGGCTGTGCGTTGCGCCTGGATTGGGCACGTTTTGACGCGCCTCTCGGGCACGCTCGAAAAACTCTCAGCCTCTGAGGTCATTGCTCGCAACGGGTAAAAATCGGTCGTCGGCTTTGAGATTCCTTGTTGTGCATGTTCAACCAGGACGCCGGGTATCGCGTCAACTTCGCGCGAGCGGACCCCGCGCTGTTGCTGCGCACTGTGGATGCGGCAGTCGTCGTGTTCGGTGCACTCGCCTCGATCGTGGCGTCGGCGTTCAGAGGGCCGGTGCCGGCGACGAGCTTCAACACACGCTGCAGAGAGGCAGGAAGGCAGGGAGGCTGCAAGCTTTGCGCGGCCAGACGTCGCTTTAGGGATCGTTAACAAATAACGTGACAGTATCAGTCTGGGTGAATTGAGTAGTTCCACTCGCCGTGGAAGTCAGCCGCAGCTATCTTGATGGCAGCGAAGTCGGCGTCGCTGACAACGACCCCCTTGGGGTAGGAGTTGGAATCAATCTCTGAGCGCACGGTCAAGCCACTGCGGGTTTTGGTGGCGGCGATGAGCTTAACGATCACCTCGTGGCTGACCAACGGCTGTCCCCGCCAGTTCATGGTGATGAAGGAGAACAACCGGTGCTCGATTTGATTCCACTTGCTGGTGCCCGGCGGGAAGTGACAGACGCGGATCGTCAACCCTGTTTCTGTGGCCAGGCGGCTGAGCTCCAGCTTCCATAGCCGCACGCGATAGCCGTTGCTGCCCCCACCATCTGCGGTGATCGTCAGTTCCGTAGCTTTTGGGTAGCGCGGCAGGCCCATCGTGAACCA
>JAYUPP010000362.1:0-3077 GCA_043760045.1 Betaproteobacteria bacterium | reverse complement strand
AAGGCGCCGGCCCTGTGCCGCACACTTTGAACGCCATGGCGACTTCGTTTCAGTCGCGTCAAGTGGGTTGCGTGTTGTTCGCGCTGCTGGCGCTGCTGCTGGAACTGTGGCGGCAGTTTGTCAGCAGCCGGGGCCGCACGGTGGCCATGGCCGGCCACGTGCACAGACTCACTGCGCGGCTGGCCTTTTGGCGAATTGGCAGAAGCCTGCTGCGGCCTGTGTTGCTGCACCAGCCGGCCCTGTGGGCGGCACGGCCGTGGCCATACATCGTGGGCTGCTTTTTGATTTCGGTGGTTTCGCTCGCACTGCTGATACTGCCCGGATACGGCAACCGCTCGAGTTCCGTGGCAACGCTGCTCTTTTTGCTGAGCCCCCTGTTCGCTGGCGCAGGTATCTGGTACTGGAAGCGCGTTTCAATCGCGCGCCCGCTCGCGGCGGTTTCGACAGCGCACTGGCGCTGGTTTGCTGTGGCGGTGGCGCTGGGTGTGGCGGTAGCCATGCTGGTTGCATTGGTGCTGCCGCTGCATATGTTGTCCGAAACCAGCCCGTGGCGCGAACGGGAGGCTGCTGCCGTCATTGCAGCGCTGATGCTGATGGCCGCGCAGGTGGTGAGCTCGTCACTGCTGGCCCAGGTCGCGCCCGGACGAGGCGGGCTGGTGGCCATGGCGGGCTGTTATGGGGTGGCCATATTTGCAGCTCTCTCACTGCCGCCCTTCGGTGCTGCGCTGTTGCTGCCGGCCTTTGTATTGACAGGACTGGCCAGCGCGTGGACCGCACGCCGTACCGGCAGCTGGTACGGCCGGCGTTGGGCGGTGGTGGCTGGGCAACTGCACATCTCGCTGGCACCGGTGGCGTCGTTGTCGCTGGTGCTGGCGTTACACGCCAGCAGGCAGGAAGGCGACACTGAGCTGCTGCTCTCTTTCAGCTTGCATGACAACCTCTTTTTTCTGGCCATCCTGGTGTTGGCCATGGGCTGGTTGATCACACCGGCCATCGTTGCGCTACAGCGCTCATGCGCCGAACCCGTCTGAGCCCTGTCCAAGCCCCGTCTGACCCCATGCACAACCCCGCCCACAGCACCACATCCACAGGCCCCACCCGAGCCAACCGCGCCTGGGTGCATGAAGCGTTGCGCCGCATCGAAGCCGACTTCCAGCGCAGCAGCGACACGCACCTGATAGCGCTGCCGCTGCCCGGCTACAAGGGCATCGACCTGTACCTGAAAGACGAGTCGAGCCACCCCACCGGCAGCCTGAAACACCGGCTGGCGCGCAGCCTGTTTTTGCACGCCCTGGTCAACGGCTGGCTGCATGCCGGCAGCACGGTGGTGGAATCTTCCAGCGGTTCCACCGCCATCAGCGAGGCCTACTTTGCACGGCTGCTGGGTTTGCCGTTCATCGCCGTGATGCCGGCGCACACCAGCCGGCAAAAGATCGCGGCCATCCAGTTCCACGGCGGCCAGTGCCACCTGGTGCCCGACGCCAGCAGCATCTACAGCGAAAGTGAACGCCTGGCGCAGGAGCGTGGCGGCCACTACATGGACCAGTTCACTTATGCGGAACGAGCAACGGACTGGCGCGCCAACAACAACATCGCAGAAAGTATTTACAGCCAGATGCAGCGTGAACCGCACCCCTGCCCGGCCTGGATCGTGGCCGGCGCGGGCACCGGCGGCACCCTCGCCACCATCGGCCGCTTTGCACGCTACAGCGGCCACGCCACGCAGGTGTGTGGTGCCGACCCCGAACACTCCGTGTTCTTTGACAGTTACGTCAGCGGTGACCGCAGCCTGACCACGGCGCAGGGCTCGCGCATCGAAGGCATCGGCCGGCCGCGTGTCGAGGCCTCATTTGTGCCCGGTGTGCTGGACGCGATGGTGAAAGTGCCCGACCGCTGGAGCCTGGGCGCGATGCGTGCGCTGTCGGCCCACCTGGCGCGCCCGGTGGGGCCCAGCACCGGCACCAACTGGGTGGCGGCTTTGCTGTGTGCCGACGCGCTGCAGCGGCAGGGCGCCCAAGGTTCAGTCGCCACCCTGTTGTGCGACGCCGGGCAACGTTATGAACACACCTGTTTCGACGCCGAGTGGCGCCGCCAGCAAGGGCTGGTGTGCGACGACGAAACAGCGGCCGTGGCGCGCTGGATGGCGCTGGGAACATTCCCCGCTGAACTGCACGGCGATTTGCGGCTGGCCGGAACCTTGAGCAGCTGAGGCGCCAGCTTTCGCGCCCTCTCCCTTGAAGGCAGAGGGAGCCAGGCAAGCTACAGGCGCAGCTTTTTCTGCGCGCCCACCGCCGGCAGCGGCGCTCCGTCCAGCCAGGCCTGCATGGTGGCCTGCACATCAGGCTGCTGAGCAGCGCGCCACAGCACTTCGGCGGGCAACACCCGTGTGGCGGCTGCGGCGCCGGGCAGTTGCAGCGCCAGCGCAGTGGCCACGCGCGCCACTGGCCATTGGCAGCAGCGACGCGCGGTGCGGCACCACCACCACCACACGCAACACGCCGCTGGCCCGCAAGCGGGCGGCCAGCGCGGGCAAGTGCTGCGGCAGCGGGCGCACCAAAGCCGCTTCGCGGCGGTGGCTGTGCCGCTCAGCATCAAACACCACCAGCGCGGTGTCGGCGGCAAAGCGGTGCAGCGCATCCTGGTTGTCAGGCAGCGCGACTAAACCCTTGACGGCCGTTTGCACGGCTTGGTCCACCAGCGCCGCCACTTGCAAAAAACGGTGTGCTGCCAGCAGTTCTGCCAGCACGGCCGAGCCCAGTACGCCACCGCCGCCCACCACCAGCACACGGTGTGATGGGGCGACACCGGCGGCGCAGGTGTTTCGCGCGGCGGCGGCGATGGCGTGGTGATCTTCAATCTAGATTCCGCACTTGGACGCGTCCGAGTGGGCTGCGCTGCGGCACGCTGGCTGCGTTGCTCCTCCTCGCGGGCATGAATGGCCGCCACGGCCGACCACCAGCGACCGCGCAGGTCAGGGTTTCAGGGCTTTGATCCGCCGCCACAACACCGCCTTGGGCACGGCGGTCATGGCCATCGCCTGCATGCAATCGCCGAGGCGGTGCGGACGCTGGCGCAGG
>JAYUPP010000361.1:0-7934 GCA_043760045.1 Betaproteobacteria bacterium | reverse complement strand
CTGGCCACGCTGGCCGACAAGGTGGTGGAGCGCGAACACTGATGACCAAGAACTTGCTGAAGAACATCAACAGCCCCGCCGATTTGCGGCGCCTGTCAGCATCGCCTGCGCTTGGCCAAACTGCACATGCACGGTGGCCTTGCCCCGGCGCAGCACATCGTTGTCCATGCAGGGCATGACATCGTGCACCAGCGAATAGGCATGGATCAACTCCACCGCCACGGCCGCGCGCAATGCGGCTGCGCTGTGGCCGTCGACGGCTTCACAAGCGGCCAACACCAACAGCGGCCGCAGCCGCTTGCCGCCGTCGAGCACGCCGTAACGCATGGCCGTGCCCAGATCGGCCGGTGCATCACCTGGCACCCACTGCTCCAAAGCCGATTCCACCCGCTGCAACTGCTGCCGCGCCCAGCTGTCGAATTGCATCGCCATCAGTGGCCGCTCCACGCCTTGAGCTGGCCGTCTTCCAGCACTTGCACCTGCTCTTCAACACTTTGCAGCCGCTGACGGCAAAAGGCCAACAGGTCGGCGCCCCGGCGGTAGGCCGCCAGCAGCTGGTCCAGCGGCATCTGCCCCGCTTCCATCTGCTGCACCAGGGTGTCCAGCTCGGCCAAAGCCCGCTCGTAACTTTCGGGCTCGGACAGCGGTGCTGACGACGGAGGTGATGCAACAGCTGCTGAAGGGGTGGCGGTGCGGGCCATCTCAAGAAGTGAAAATGAAGCGTTGATTCTAGACAGTGCATGCGCGCAGGCCGGCAGGCCACGATCGGGCCCGGTGCACGGCCGGGCCGTACGGCCAGGCACCAAGGCCAGGCAGTATGGCCAAGCACGCGCCCGGCTAGAATCCGGCCCGCCTGAAGGGCAGGGCTTCCCAAGCCGAATGGCAAATCCACCCCGCTGACTTCCAGCCCGCACGCCGCACAACGCGGCCCGGCACTGGCGCCCACCCCAACCCCACCCATCACACCAGGAGGATCCGGTCGGATCATGTCGGACCTGAGCATCAGCCAGGGCGCCCTTGCGCCCAGTCGCACCCAGCTTTCGGTTTCCAGCTACTTTGATGAGGGGGTGTTCCGACGGGAACAGAGCCGCATCTTTCAGCAAGCGCCCCGCTACGTGGGGCACGAATTGGCGGTGCCCGAGGTGGGCGACTACGCAACGTTGGCGCACGAAGGCGACGGGCGGGCGCTGGTGCGAACGCGGGACGGCGTTGAACTGATTTCCAACGTTTGCCGTCACCGCCAGGCGGTGATGCTGCAGGGCCGCGGCCACACCCGCAATCAAAGCCCCGAGCACATCGTGTGCCCACTGCACCGCTGGACCTACGACCTGCACGGCCGTCTGGTGGGTGCCCCGCATTTCGAACAAGACCCTTGCCTGAACCTGCGCAACTACCCGCTGCAGAACTGGCGCGGCTTGTTGTTTGAAAGCAGCGGGCGTGATGTGGCCACCGACCTGGCCGCATTGGGCGACGCTGCCGCGCTGGATTTCAGCGGTTATGTGTTCGGCAACACCCACCTGCACGCTTGTGACTACAACTGGAAGACCTTCATCGAGGTGTATCTGGAGGACTACCACGTCGGCCCCTTCCACCCCGGCCTGGGCCAGTTTGTGGCCTGCGATGACCTGCGCTGGGAGTTCGGCCGCCACCATTCGCTGCAGACCGTGGGCGTAAAGAAGTCTTTGGCAAAAGCCGGCTCGGCGGTTTATCAGCGCTGGCATGAAGCGGTATTGCGCGTCAACCAGGGCCAGCAGCCGCGTCACGGCGCCGTCTGGCTGACCGTTTACCCGACGGTGATGGTGGAGTGGTACCCGCAGGTGCTGGTGGTGTCCACGCTGTACCCGCAGGGCCCGCGCAAGACCATGAATCGGGTTGAGTTTTTCTACCCCGAAGAGATAGCCGCCTTTGAGCCTGAATTTGTCCAAGCCCAACAAGCGGCCTACTTTGAGACCTGTGCCGAAGACGACGAGATTGCGCTGCGCATGGACGCCGGCCGGCATGCGCTGATGCAACGCGGCGACGACGAAGCCGGCCCCTACCAGAGCCCGATGGAAGACGGCATGCAGCACTTTCACGAGTGGTACCGGCGCGAGCTGAGCGCATGACAGCCGCGCAGTTGCAGACGCTGGTTTCAGTTGCCGAACTGCAGGCCTGGTTGACGCAACGCAGGCCTCTGGTGCTGCTGGACTGTGGATTCGATCTGGCAGACCCTGCAGCCGGTGAACGCGCTTACCAGCAGGGCCATTTGCCGCAGGCCCAGTACGCGCATCTTGACCGCGACTGGTCGGGCCCCAAAAACGGCCGCAATGGCCGCCACCCGTTGCCACAGCGTGCGCTGCTGGCACAGACGCTGGCGCGCTTCGGCATCACACCCGATGTGCAGGTGGTGACCTACGACGACCAGGCCCTGCCCTACGCCGCACGTGCCTGGTGGCTGCTGCGCTGGATGGGGCACAGCCGCGTGGCGGTGCTGGACGGCGGGCGCGCGGCGTGGCTGCGTGCCGGTGGCACGCTGGTGCCGGCGGTGCCGCTCGTCAACGCCCGACCCCGCACTGAAGCGCCCTACCCCGCATCAGCCGCACCCGGCATGCCCACCATCAGCGCCAATGAACTGCAAGCGCAGTTGGGCCAGCCGCGACTGCGTTTGTTCGACGCCCGCGCGGCCGAGCGTTTCAGGGGCGACGTGGAGCCTCTCGACCCGGTGGCCGGCCACATTCCGGGCGCCATGCAGCGTTTTTTCAAAGACAACCTGGGGGCAGACGGCGGTTTCAAACCGGCCGCCGCGTTGCGCAGCGAATTTGCTGCACTGCTGGCGCCTTCAGCAGGCCCGGCCGACGTGCAACCCAGCCTCGTGGTTCAGCAATGTGGTTCGGGCGTGACCGCCTGCCACAACCTGCTGGCGATGGCCCATGCCGGCTGGGGCGTCAGCACGCTGTATCCGGGCTCGTGGAGTGAATGGTGCAGCGACCCGGCTCGCCCGGTGGCCAAGGGGCCGTGAAAGAGCCCGTGAAACAGCCGTCGAAGGCGGTGCCAGGCTAACGCCAATCTGTCACAGACTGAAGGTTCAGGTGCCGGGCACCAAACCCTGCGCCTTGAACCAGTCCAGACAACGCTGCCAGCCGTCGTCAGCAGCGGCCTTGCGGTAGGTGGGCCGGTAGTCGGCGTGGAACGCGTGCGGCGCATCGGGGTAGATCACAAACTGGCTTAGTTTGGCGGCCGCGCTGCCGGCCGCCAGCGCCACTTTCATCTGCTCCACGCTGTCCAACGGGATGCCGCTGTCTTTTTCGCCGTACAAGCCCAGCACCGGTGCTTTCAGCCAAGCTGCCACGTCCACCGGGTGCCGGGGCGTCAGCGCCGACGCGGCGCCCACCAGGCGCCCGTACCAGGCCACGCCGGCCTTCACCGCTGGCTGGTGCGCGCTGTACAGCCAGGTGATACGCCCGCCCCAGCAAAAGCCGGTGATGCCGACGCGGCTGGCATCGGCGCCCTGCGTCTGGGCCCAGGCGAGGCAGGCGTCCAGGTCGGCCATCACCTGCGCGTCGGGCACCTTGCTCACCACCTCGGCTATCAGCTTCGCAACTTCGCCGTAGCTGCTGGCGTCGCCCTGGCGCGTAAAAAGCTCAGGCGCGATGGCGAAATAACCCGCCTTCGCCAAGCGGCGCGTCACGTCGGCGATGTATTCGTGCACGCCAAACACTTCACTGATGACCAGCACGACGGGCGCCCTGGCCCGGCCCATCGGCGCGGCGCGATAAGCCGGCATCTGGAAGGTGCCCACCGGCACCGTCACCTCGCCCACCAGCAACGCCTGGCTGTCGGTCTTCACCACCGTCTGCGCCATCACCGGCAAAGCCGCGGCGGCAAAACCGCTACCGACCGCAGTGCGCACAAACTGCCGCCTGCCGACGTCGTTGTGCGCTGGAACCAGGGTGTTGAAATCGGGGTGTGGCATGGGGGTTGGCGTTGGTTGCGGCAGCGGCTTGCCTGGCGCATTCTAGAAATCACCCGCAGTTACGATCCTTGCATGGAAAAAAGCATCAACCCGAGCGGCCCGCTGGCTGCCATCGACATGGGCTCCAACAGTTTCAGGTTGGAAATCGGGCAGATGCACCAAGGGCAGTATCGGCGCAGCCAGTACATCAAGGAAACGGTGCGGCTGGGGGCCGGTCTCGACGCTGACGGCCAGCTGACCGAAGAAGCCATGCAGCGCGGGCTGGACTGCCTGCGCCGCTTTGCCGCCCACATGAGCGGCCTGGCCGCGCCGCAAGTGCGCGCCGTGGCCACGCAAACGCTGCGTGAAGCGCGCAACCGCAACGCGTTTTTGCTGCGTGCGCAAGAGGCGCTGGGCTACCCGATTGAAGTCATCTCGGGGCGCGAAGAAGCGCGCCTCATTTACGCCGGAGTGGAACACCTGCAGCCCGCCAGCGCTGCTGGCCAAACCCGGCTGGTGGTGGACATCGGTGGGCGCTCAACCGAGATGATCCTGGGCCAGGGCAACCAGGCGCTGGTGGCCGAATCGTTTGCCGTCGGCTGCGTCAGTTTGTCGATGCGTTTTTTCCCCGACGGCCAGCTCACACGCGAAGGCTTTCGCGCCGCACAAGTGGCCGCCGGAGCTGAACTGGAAGAAGCGCTGCAGGTGTTTGCACCCAGCCGCTGGCAGCAGGCGCTGGGCTCTTCGGGCACGGCCGGCGCGGTGTCGCAGCTGTTGCAGGCCAGCGGCATCACCGACGGGTGCATCACACCTGCAGCATTGCGCTGGTGCATCAAACGCTGCATCGAGGCCGGCCATATCGATGTGCTGAAACTGCCGGGCTTGAAGGCCGACCGCCGCGCGGTGCTGCCGGGTGGCCTGGCCATCCTGTACACGCTGGCGGCCCACTTCGGCATTGCCGAACTGCAACCCGCCAAAGGCGCGCTGCGCCAGGGCGTCATCGTCGACCTGCAGCGGCGTTTGTTGTCGGCACAGGCGCAGCACGGCGGCGACGTGCGCGATGCTTCGGTGGCCGACCTGCAGCGCCGGTTTGCGGTGGACACCGAACACGCGCAGCGCGTCACGCGCATGGCCTTTGCGTTGTTCAATGCCACGGTGTTTGACGCCGACAGCGAAACCCGCAGCGAGCTGCGCTGGGCCTGCGCTTTGCACGAAGCCGGCTTGATGGTGTCGCACCACGACCACCACCGCCACAGCGCCTATCTGGCCGCCCACGCCGACATGGCCGGCTTCTCGCAAAACCAGCAGCGGCGCGTGGCTGACCTGGTGCTGGCGCAGCGCGGCGGCCTGCGCAAAGTGGAAACCCAACTGGCGCAACCACACTTCGCCTGGCAGGTGATGGCACTGCGTTTGGCCGTTATCAAATGCCACGCACGCGCCGAAGTCAACACCCGTGCGCTGCGCCTGGCCGCCGTGGGTGTGAAAGCGCAGTTGAGCTACAGCGCGCGCTGGGGCGAGCAGCATCCGCGCACGCTGTATCTGCTGGCCGAAGAAGCTGCGATTTGGGAACGCAGCGGGCCGCTGCGGCTGGTGACGCCGACGGTTGATGTGCAGGCGACCGCTTGAAAGTGCGAGCGGTTCAAAGTGTGAAAGTTCAGCTGTCTGGCCCGCTGCAGGCTTGACGGCCGACACGCTGCGCAACGCATGCAGCAACGGCTGGTTCAGCGGCCGGCAACCCCGCTGTGCAGCAACGCCTGCTGCGCACTGGCGCCGTCGCTGGCGACCCGGTGATAGCCGCCGCCGCTGTCCATTGCCCAGGCATCGCGCCGGTCATGCAGATAGGGCACCAGGCATTCGTCGATGACACGCTGGCGTTGCGCGCGGTCGCGCACCGGCCAGGCCAGTTCCACACGCCCGAACATGTTGCGGCTCATCCAGTCGGCACTGCTCAAGTACAGCGCCTCGTCGTCCGGGCCCGGGCCCCAGCTGAAATACATCACCCGCGTGTGTTCGAGAAAACGGCCCACCACCGAACGCACGCGGATGCGTTCAGTGCGGCCCGGCACACCGGGGGCCAGCATGCATGCGCCGCGCACCACCAGGTCGATCTCGGCACCCGCCTGGCTGGCACGCACCAGCGCCTTGATGAGTGCCGGGTCGGTCAGCGCGTTCAGTTTGGCCACGATGCGCGCGGGCTGCCCGGCTTGCGCCGCCGCCGCCACTTCATCAATGGTCTGCACCAGTCTGTGGTGCAGCACAAAAGGCGCCGTCAACAGCTGCTGCGCCTTGCGCGCGCGCAGTTGGCTGGCCAGCTGCAAAAACAGCGCGTCGGCGTCGGCCACCATTTCCGGGTTGGCCGTGAGCAAGCCGACGTCGGTGTACAGGCGCGCGGTGCGGGGGTTGTAGTTGCCTGTCGACAAGTGCAGGTAACGTTTAAAATGAGGCTGCTTTTTACGGTCGCCACCGAGCGCGGACGGCTGGCCTTCGCGCCGCGTCACCAGCAGCATCTTGGCGTGGGTTTTCAGGCCCACCACGCCGTACACCACCTGCGCGCCCACCGCTTCCAGGCGTTCGGCCCAATTGATGTTGGCTTCTTCGTCAAAGCGGGCTTTCAATTCCACCACCGCCAGCACTTCTTTGCCCTTGCGCGCGGCTTCAATCAGCAGGTCCATCAGCACACTTTGGGCGCCGGTGCGGTAGATCGTTTGTTTGATAGCGAGAACCTGCGGGTCTTGCACGGCTTCGCGCAGAAACTGCACCACCGGCTCGAAACTCTCGAAGGGGTGGTGCAGCAGCACATCGCCCTGGCGCAGGCGCGCAAACATCGAGCCCTCACGCGGCAACTGCTGCAGCGGCCAGCGCGGTTCAAAGGGCGGAAAGCGCAGCGCGTTGCCTTCTGCCGCATCAATCAGTTCCACCAGCCGCACCAGGTTTACCGGGCCGTTCACCTTGTACAGCGCCACGACTGGCAGGTCGAAGTGCTGCAGCAAGAAGTCAGCCAAGTCTGGCGGGCAGGTTTTCACCACCTCCAGCCGGATGGCGCGCCCGAAATGGCGCGTGCTCAAGCCGCGCCGCAAGGCCTGGCGCAGGTTGGTGATGTCGTCGGTGTCGACATCCAGGTCTGAGTCGCGGGTGACGCGAAACTGCGAAAACGACACCACGCGGCGGCCCGGGAACAGCTCGGCCAGGTGCGCACGCACGACGCTGGTCAACAGCACAAACACCTGCTGTTTGCCGGCCCCTGACGCGGGCAGCTTGATGACGCGCGGCAGCGAGCGCGGCACCTTGACGATGGCGATCGGGTTGTCGCGCCCAAAGGCGTCGCGCCCGTCCAGGCGCACGATGAAGTTCAGCGATTTGTTGGCCACCTGCGGAAAAGGGTGGCTCGGGTCCAGGCTGAGCGGCACCAGCAAAGGGCGCACCTGTTCGCGGAAAAAGCGCCGCACCCAGTCGCGTTGCTTCGGCTTGCGCTGGGCGTGGTTCAACACCACGATGCCGGCCGATTCCAGCGCCGGCATCACGGCGTCGTTGAACAGTGCGTACTGCTCGTCGATCAGCTCGTGCGCGGCCTGCGCCACCGCCGCCCAGTCGGCGCGTGTCACGCCCGAACCCACGCGACCGCTACTTTCGATGATGTCGGCCACCCGCACCTCAAAAAATTCATCGAGGTTGGAAGAAACAATCGTCACGTAACGCAAGCGTTCAAGCAACGGCACGTCGTCGCGCCGTGCCTGCGCGAGCACACGCGCGTTGAAGCTCAGGATGGCACGTTCACGGTTCAGCAGCGGCAGTGTGGCCAGGGCCGCTGGGGCACCCGGCTCGGGGCCCGCGCCGGGCCCAGACAGGTCGTTCATACGGGCAGTCTAGTGTTGTGACTCATAAGTTTCGGTACCAATGAAAGCGCTGCATTCGTTCGTCAGGCCAGGCGCAAACCGCAGCCATAGTCTTTTCTATGGCGAGGATTTGCAACGACGCATGGCGGACGAAGGCGCGGTTTCATGTA
>JAYUPP010000360.1:0-3082 GCA_043760045.1 Betaproteobacteria bacterium | reverse complement strand
GCGCGTGGCAGGTGCCTGGTCGACGGTGGCAGCCGTTGCACCGTCGCGGGCATCGCGCACGTCACAAAAGGCCTGCACCAGTTCAAACACCGTGGGCGTGCTGATGATGTCGTCCACGCTGATGGCGAGCTGCGTTTCCCAGCCGCTGGCCACCCGCCGCACACGGTTGGCCACCGCATCCATTTCCTGCAGCAGGCGGCGGCCCTCCTGCAGCAGCTCGGTGCCCGCCGCCGTCAACTGCGCCTGGCGCGAGCTGCGATCAAACAGCAGCACGTCGAGAGCTTCTTCCAACTGCCTCACGCTGTAGGTCAGCGCTGAAGGCACCTTGCCCAGTTCACGGGCGGCGGCGGCAAAACTGCCGGTGCGGGCTATTGCGTCCATCATCACCAGGGCGTCGGGGGTCAAGGCGTGTCGGGGCATAGCCTTCATCTTAGGGGAATGGGCCGGAATTGCAGTCGCCGTGCTGGACAGCCCGTCTTGAACCGGCGCGCCTTCCCGTCTATGTTCCGCTACCGGCCTGTGCCCCTTGCTGAACGCCGGTGTTCCGACGCCCAACCGCACAACCGCACAACCCCACTGCGCCCAGGAGACCCCACGATGAGCAACCCCACACAAGACATCCAAAACTGGCTCACCCAGTTTGGCGCGGCCTGCAGCGCCGGCCGTTTTGACGAAGCCGCTGCGCTGTTTGCTGACGACAGCTATTGGCGCGACCTGGTGGCCTTCACCTGGAACATCAAAACCGCCGAAGGCCCGGCACAGATTCGCGCCATGCTCGAGGCCACCGTGCCGCCATGCAAGCCGACGCAGTGGGCCATCCTGGGCAGTGGCACTGAAGCCGGTGGTGTCACCGAAGCCTGGATCACTTTTGAGACCACCAGCGGGCGCGGCAAAGGCCACTTGCGGCTGATAGCCGGCAAAGCCTGGACGCTTTTGACCACGCTGCAGGAACTGAAGGGCTTCGAAGAGAAGAAACACGAACGTCGAGCCAAGGGCACCGAACACGGCGTGGTGCGGGGCCGCCGCAGCTGGGCCGAACAGCGCGCCGAGGAAGCGCTCACGCTGGGCTTCGACAAGCAGCCTTATGTGCTGGTGATCGGCGGCGGCCAGGGCGGCATTGCACTCGGTGCGCGGCTGAAAAAGCTGGGCGTGCCGGCGCTCATCATCGAGAAAAACGACAAGCCCGGCGACAGCTGGCGCAAGCGCTACAAGAGCCTGTGCCTGCACGACCCGGTGTGGTACGACCACCTGCCCTATCTGCCCTTTCCGGCCGACTGGCCGGTGTTCAGCCCCAAAGACAAGATCGGCGACTGGCTCGAGATGTACACCAAGGTGATGGAGCTGAACTACTGGGCCCGCACCGAGTGCACCGGCGCCACTTTTGACGAAGCAAAACAAGAGTGGGCCGTGACGGTGCAGCACAAGGGCGAAACCCTGGTGCTGCGGCCGAAACATCTGGTGTTTGCCACCGGCATGTCGGCCGTGCCGAACCTGCCCACCTTTGCGGGCATGGACAGCTTCAGGGGCACGCAGCACCACAGCAGCCGCCATGCCGGCGGCACCGGCTGGGAGGGCAAACGGGCAGTGGTCATCGGTTCCAACAATTCAGCCCACGACATCTGCGCCGACCTGTGGGAACACGGCGCCGAGGTCACGATGGTGCAGCGCTCGTCCACCCACATTGCACGCAGCGACACGCTGATGGAACTGGCACTCGGTGGCCTGTATTCCGAGAGCGCCGTCAAAGCCGGTGTGGACACCGACACCGCCGACCTCATCTTCGCTTCGCTGCCCTACAAGGCGCTGCCCGCGCTGCAGGTGCCCGTGTACCAGCAGATGAAAGAACGCGACGCTGATTTGTACCAGCGGCTGGAAGCGGCCGGTTTCATGCTGGACTTCGGCGAAGACGGCTCAGGCCTGTTTGTGAAGTATTTGCGGCGAGGCTCGGGTTACTACATCGATGTCGGCGCCAGTGAGCTGATCGCCGACAAGAAGGTGGCGCTCAAAACCGGCGCCGTCAAGGCCATCACCGAAAGCGGCGTGTTGATGGACGACGGCACCGAACTGCCGGCCGACCTGATCGTCTACGCCACCGGCTACGGGTCGATGAACGGCTGGGTGGCGCAACTCGTCAGCCCACAAATGGCCGACAAAGTGGGCAAGTGCTGGGGCCTGGGCTCGGGCACGCAGAAAGACCCCGGCCCGTGGGAAGGTGAGTTGCGCAACATGTGGAAGCCCACGCAACAACCGCAGCTGTGGTTCCACGGCGGCAACCTGCACCAGAGCCGGCACTATTCGCTGTGCCTGGCGCTGCAACTGAAAGCGCGCTTCGAAGGCCTGCCGACGCCGGTGTACGCGCTGGCGCCGGTGCACCACAAGAGTTGAAGGACTGACTAACCGAGCAGTGTCACCCGTTGGACCGCACGGCACCCAAGCCGTCAGGCGTTCACGCTGCGTGTGATGGAACAGCGCCTGCACGGCTGGGGGCGGCGGGTGACGCTGAAAACTGCGGGCCCCGAGTGACTCAAAACCGGCTGATCGAATAAGGCGCCAGGTCCAAGCGCGGCGCGCTGCCGTCCAGCAGCGCGCCTAACAATTCACCGGTGGCGGCTGACTGCGTCAAACCCAGGTGCCCGTGGCCGAAGGCGTACAGCAGCCGGGGGTTTGCGCCCGAAGGCCCGATCACCGGCAGCGAATCGGGCGTGGCGGGGCGGTGGCCCATCCACTGCCGCGCGCCAGTTTCATCCAACCCCGGCAGGTAACGGCGCGCCAACTGCAGCAAGGCGGCGCTGCGCTTGAAATTCGGCGGCGCCAGCAGCCCCGCAAATTCAGCCGCGCCGCCGATGCGCAAGCCCACCGACAGCGGTGCGGCGACAAACTTGCGCTCGGCAAAAATAACTTCACGGCGAAGGTGATGGGCACTGGCCGGCAGCGTGGTGTTGTAGCCGCGTTCACTTTCCAACAACACGCGGTCGCCGGCCGACTGCGCCAGTGCGGCCGACCATGCACCGGCGGCCACCACCACCCGTGCAGCCGCACAGCGCCTGCCGTCGGCCAGCAGCACTGCAGGCTGGTCGGGCTG
>JAYUPP010000359.1:0-24754 GCA_043760045.1 Betaproteobacteria bacterium | reverse complement strand
CGCGCAGCGCGCACTGAAACGCAGGGCAGGGCGCCGCACATGGACACCTTGACGGGCCTGTTTGCACAGGCGCAGCAAACGCTGTTTGAAGGCGCCGTGCAGCCACTGATGTTTGCTGCTGGCCTGGGCAATTTGCTGGAAGACGGTTTTGCGGCCAGCGGCTGGCTGCTCGTGGGCCTGCTGCAATTGGCGCTGATGCTGACGCTGTTTGCCGCGCTGGAACGCTGGCGCCCGGTGGAAGCCGTGACCGACCGCGCTGCCGTGCGTGTGGACATCCTCTACACCCTCATTCACCGCCTGGGCCTGTTTCGGGTGGCCTTGTTTTTCACGCTCGACCCGCTGTGGGCCGAGCTGCTGGCCGGGCTGCGCATGGCCGGCTGGCCCGGCTGGCATCTGGACCACCTGGGGCCCGGCGTCACCGACGTGGCGCTGGTCAGCTTCGTGTTGTATTTGCTGCTTTTTGATGCGGTGGACTACGCACTGCACCGCGCCCAACACAGCTTCGGCTGGTGGTGGCAACTGCACGCGCTGCACCACAGCCAGCGCCAGATGACGATGTGGTCGGACAACCGCAACCACCTGCTTGACGACGTGCTGCGCGACAGCACGCTGGTGATGGTGGCGCTGCTGGTGGGCATTGCGCCGGGGCAGTTTGTCGCCGTGGTGGCGCTGACGCAGCTGTTGGAAAGTTTGTCGCACGCCAATGTGCGCCTGTCGTTCGGGCGCATCGCAAGCCGGTTGCTGGTCAGCCCGCAGTTCCACCGCGCACACCACCGCCTCGGTGACGGTCATGAATCGGACGGCGCAGGAAGTTTGGGCGGTCACAATTTTGCCGTGCTCTTTCCGCTGTGGGACTTGCTGTTCCGCACCGCGCGCTTCGACCAGCGCTATGAACCCACCGGCGTGCGCGACCAGCTGCAGGGTCGCGACTACGGCCGCCATTTCTGGGCCCAGCAAAAGCAGGGGTTGTTGCGCTTGGTGGGGCGCGGTTGAGCCGCCTCATGGGGCGCGGAAGCCCGATGGCCGCGCCGTTCCGGCATGGCTGAGTCTTTCTGGCGCGCCTGCCTGACCTGCTGGCATCCGCGGGTGCTGCTGTGGGCGCTGCTGCCGCTGCTGCTGGCGGTGGCGCTGGCTGCTGCGCTGGGCTGGTTTTATTGGGAACGTGCACTCGACGCCGTGCGCGCCGCCATCGACAGCTTCGAGCAGTCGCAGCAGTTGCTGCGCTGGTTCGACGACCTGGCGGGCCGGCAGTGGCGCACGTTGCTGGTGCCTATCGTCGTCGTGGCTTTGGCGATGCCGATGGTGTTGCTGGTCACGCTGCTGTTGGTGGCCCTGCTGGCGGCCCCGGCGCTGGCGCGGCACGTGGCGCGCACCCGGTGTGCTGGGCTGCAGATGGCGCGCGGTGCCAGTGCGCTGCGGGTGGTGCTGTGGACGCTGCTGTGTGCGGCGGTGGCGCTGCTGGCGCTGGCCTTGAGCGTGCCGCTGTGGCTGGTGCCGCCGCTGGTGCTGGTGCTGCCGCCGCTCATCTGGGGCTGGCTCGCCACGCGCGTGCTGGCCTACACCGCACTGGCACAGCACGCCAGCACGGCCGAGCGGCGTTTGCTGCTGCACCGCCACCGCTGGGCGTTGTGGCGGCTGGGCCTGGTGTGCGGCTGCATCGCCAGCTTGCCCTCGCTGGTGTGGGTGGCCGGCACGCCGGCGCTGGTGGCCGCGCCGCTGCTGGCGCCCCTGATGGCCTGGCTGTACACGGCGGTGTTTGTTTTTGCGGCACTGTGGTTTGCCCATTTCCTGTTGCCGCGCTTGCACACGTTGCGCACGGCCCAATCACTTGAAGGCACAGCCTCATGAACATCGGCCTCATCATCGTCGGCGACGAAATCCTGTCGGGCAAACGCGCCGACAAACACCTGGCCAAACTGATCGAACTCTTGTCGGCACGCGGCCTGTCGCTGGCCTGGGCGCGCTACGTGGGCGACGACCGCCCGCGCATCACCGCCGCGCTGGTGGATGCGTTTTCCAGTCGTGACCTGGTTTTCAGCTGCGGCGGCATCGGCGCCACGCCCGACGACCACACCCGCCAATGCGCCGCTGCGGCGCTGGGCCGTGACCTCGTGCTGCACCCGCAGGCCAAGGCTTTTATCGAAGAGCGCATGCGTGACGTGGCCGCCGAAGAGGGCCTGATTTTCGAGCCCAGCCGGCCCGACAACCTGCACCGCCTGAACATGGGCATGTTCCCGGCGGGTTCAGAGATCATTCCGAACCCGTACAACAAGATTGCCGGCTTCTCCGTCGGGCATGTGCACTTCGTGCCCGGCTTCCCCGTGATGGCCTGGCCGATGATGGAATGGGTGCTGGACCAGCGTTACACGCACCTTTTTGGCGCAGGCCGCAGCTTCGAGCGTTCGGTCATCGTGCAGGGCGCGATGGAAGCTTCGTTGACGCCGCTGATGGAAAACATCGAAGCTGAATTTACCGGCGTCAAGGTATTCAGCCTGCCCAGCGTGGACCACCCGCAGTGGGGCCGGCACATCGAACTGGGGGTGAAGGCTGCTGTCGACCCGGTGCTGGCTTATGCCGCACTGCGGCGGGGGCTGGAACAGTTCGGCGCTCAGCTGGGCGCCGAATCGGTGCGCAGCTGACCGCTGGCGTGCACGCTGTTGGTGCGCATTGTGGTGGCCTTGCTGCGTGTGCGGCACCGTTACACGCCAGAAGCGGGCACGCTTTCTGCTAAATTGCTGGGTGTTTTGCGCGCCTGCGCGCGCATCACGGTGGCGGCTCTGGCGCCCATGTCCAAGCGATCACCTAAAGACTTTCCACCCGCGAATTTCCACCCGCAAATTTCCACCCGAACCACAGCCCCACCAGGAGAAACTTGAATGGCGAAAACCATTGCCGACGTGATGAAGATGGTCAAAGAAAACGAGATCAAATTCGTTGACTTCCGCTTCACCGACACCCGCGGCAAAGAACAACACGTGACGGTGCCTGTTTCCGCTTTCAGCGAAGACAAGTTCGAGTCCGGCCACGCCTTTGACGGCTCGTCCATCGCCGGCTGGAAGGGCATTGAAGCCTCAGACATGCAGCTGATGCCCGACCCCAACACCGTCAACATCGACCCCTTCTTTGAAGAGCCGACGCTCATCATGAGCTGCGACGTCATCGACCCCGCCGACGGCAAACCTTATGAGCGCGACCCGCGCAGCCTGGCCAAGCGCGCCGAGGCCTACATGAAGAGCACCGGCCTGGGTGACACCGCCTATTTCGGCCCCGAGCCCGAGTTCTTCGTTTTCGACGGCGTGCGCTGGAAAAACGACATGTCGGGCTGCTTTGTGAAAATCGAATCTGAAGAAGCCGCCTGGAACACCGACAAGGAATTTGAAGGCGGCAACATGGGCCACCGGCCGTCCGTCAAGGGCGGTTATTTCCCGGTGCCGCCGGTGGACAGCTCGCAGGACATGCGCTCAGAGATGTGCCTGATTCTTGAATCGCTGGGCATACCGGTGGAAGTGCATCACCATGAAGTGGCGAACGCAGGCCAACTGGAAATCGGCACCAAATTCAGCACACTGGTGCAGCGCGCCGACTGGATACAGCTGCAGAAATACGTTATCCACAACGTGGCCCACGCCTACGGTAAAACGGCCACCTTCATGCCCAAGCCCATCGTGGGCGACAACGGCAGCGGCATGCACGTGCACCAAAGTGTGTGGAAAGGCGGCGTCAACCTGTTTGCCGGCGACGGCTACGCAGGCTTGTCGGACTTTGCCCTCTACTACATCGGCGGCATCATCAAACATGCGCGCGCGCTGAACGCCATCACCAACCCCGGCACCAACAGCTACAAGCGCCTGGTGCCGGGTTTTGAGGCGCCGGTGAAGCTGGCGTATTCGGCCAAAAATCGTTCAGCAAGCATCCGCATTCCGTATGTGGCCAACCCCAAGGGTCGCCGTGTCGAGGCGCGTTTCCCCGACCCCCTGATGAATCCCTATTTGGGCTTCAGCGCGCTGCTGATGGCGGGCCTGGACGGTGTGGAAAACAAGATTCACCCTGGCGAAGCGGCCACCAAAGACCTGTATCACCTGCCGCCTGAAGAAGACGCAAAGATTCCCACCGTTTGCGCAAGCCTTGAGCAAGCGCTGGAATACCTGGACAAGGGCCGTGGTTTCCTGACCAAGGGCGGTGTCTTCACCGACAGCTACATCGACGCCTACATCGAACTGAAGATGCAGGAAGTGACGCGCTTCCGAATGGCCACGCACCCGGTGGAATTCGACATGTACTACTCGCTCTGATTGCAGGGCGAACCTGCAGCGGTCCACAAGCTGTGGCCGCTGCCGATAAAGAAGGGGCCGGCGTGCAAACAGCCGGCTCCTTTTCACTTCAAGGTCTGCGAATGCGCAGGCCAGGCCGCGTGGGCGACTGCGCCACAATCCACGTCATGCCTGCTTACATCTCACCCGTGATGCATGCCACCACCCGCACCCTGTGTGCCGCTCTCAGTCTGTTCGGCATGGCCGGCACAGCCGTGGGGCAGGACACCAGCGCCGCCGGCAAGCCGGTTTACCGCTGCCCCGGCCCCCCTGTGCTGTACACCGACAACCTGACCGCGCAGGAAGCCAAAGACCAGGGCTGTCGCACCATTGAAGGGGCGGCCATCACCATCGTTCAAACGCCGGTGCGGCCACGGCCTGCCGCTGCAACGGTCACGGCTGCGGCCAGCGCTGCAGCGGCGGGCAGCCGCGCCGGCGAAGGCCGTGTGGACCCGGCAGCCCAGCGTGCCCGCGACACCGACGCGCGACGCATATTGGGTGATGAGTTGAAACGCGAAGAAGAACGCCTGGCCGCGCTGTTGAAAGACTACAGCGGCGGTGAACCCGAACGCCGTGGCGACGAACGAAACTTCGCCAAGTACCAGGAACGGGTGACCGAGATGAAAGCGGCGGTGGCGCGCAAGGAAGCCGACATTGCGGCGCTGAAGCGCGAAATCTCCAAACTGCCACCGTGAGCTTGGGCATTGGCCGGGGCGCAAAACCCGGCGCACGAAACGCCAAGTCAGGCGCACATTCAGCGGCACATTCAGCGCCAAATTCAGCGCCAAATTCAGCGCCAAATTCGGCCGCAAACTCCGCCGCAAACTCGGGCGCAAGTTTGGCTGGCACAGCGGCCAGCACCGTCACCAGTGTGGCGCGGGCCGGCTTCGACGCCTTCGACCAGCTGGCCACCATGGTGGCCCTGGTGGACCCCGAAGGCCACTGCCTGATGGCCAATTCGGCGCTGGAAAACACACTGGCTGTGTCGCGCCGCAGCTTGCAACGCAGCAGCGTCACGAATTGGCTGGCGCAGCCCGAGCGGCTGCAGGAAACGCTGCACCTCGTCAGCAACAACCGCGTGGCCAGCAGCCGCTTCGACGCCCAGCTGCAGCGCCCGGCCCACCATCACGCCGGCGGCATGCACGAGCCACTGGCGGTGCACGTCATCGTCAGCCAGACCGAATGGCCCGGTGGCCTGATGCTGGAGATGATCGAGATTGAACAACAAACGCGGCTGGACCGTGAAGAGCGCGTGCACGGCCTGGCGCAGGCGAACAAAGAACTGGTGCGCAACCTGGCGCACGAAATCAAGAACCCGCTGGGTGGCATCCGCGGCGCCGCGCAGCTGCTGGCGATGGAAATCGATAGCCGCGAACTGACTGAGTACACCCGCGTCATCATCCAGGAGGCCGACCGCCTGCAGGCGCTGGTGGACCGCCTGCTGGCGCCGCACCGGCGGCCGCATGTGGTGGCCGACGTCAACATCCACGAGGTGTGTGAGCGGGTGCGCTCGCTCATCCTGGCCGAGTTTCCGCGTGGCCTGACGGTGGTGCGCGACTACGACCCCAGCATCCCTGAATTTCGCGGCGACACCGAGCAGTTGATCCAGGCCGTGCTGAACATCGCGCACAACGCCGCGCAGGCGCTGGCCGAGCGCCGCAGCAACGGCAACGCGCTTCTCACGCTGCGCACGCGCGTGGCCCGCCAGGCCACCTTTGCACGCCAGCGTTTTCGCCTGGCACTGGAATTGCATATCGAAGACAACGGCCCCGGCATCCCCGAGTCGATACGGGAACGCATCTTCCACCCCCTGGTAACGGGGCGCGAGGGTGGTTCCGGCCTCGGCTTGACGTTGGCGCAAACCTTCGTGCAGCATCAAGGCACGATCGAATGCGACAGCACGCCGGGGCGCACGGTGTTCAAGATCTGGATTCCCTTGCCTTGACGATGAACGGATAAGCCTGCATGAAACCCATCTGGGTCGTAGACGATGACCACGCCATTCGCTTCGTGCTGGAAAAGGCGCTGGCGCGTGAACACTTCGAGGTGCGCAGTTTCAGCAACCCGCGCGATGTGCTGGCGGCGCTGACGGAAGAACTGCCGCAGGTGCTGGTCAGCGACATCCGCATGCCCGGCGGCAACGGCATTGATTTGCTGGCCGAAGTGAAGCGCCGCTACCCCGGGCTGCCGGTCATCATCATGACGGCCTTCTCTGACCTGGACAGCGCGGTCTCGGCGCTGCAGGGCGGCGCGTTCGAGTACCTGCCCAAGCCCTTTGACGTCAACAAGGCGGTGGAGCTGGTGCGCCGCGCGGTGCAGGAAGGCCAGCGCGAAGAAGTGGCCGAAACGAGCCCCATGCAAGCGCCCGAAATGCTGGGCCAGGCGAGTGCGATGCAGGATGTGTTCAGGGCGATCGGGCGCCTGAGCCAAAGCAATGTCACGGTGATGATCACTGGTGAAAGCGGCACCGGCAAAGAGCTGGTGGCGCGTGCGCTGCACAAACACAGCCCGCGCGCCGGTGGGCCTTTTGTGGCCATCAACACGGCGGCCATTCCCAAAGACTTGCTTGAGAGTGAACTCTTCGGCCACGAACGCGGCGCCTTCACCGGCGCCCAAACCACGCGCCGCGGCCGCTTCGAGCAGGCCGACGGCGGCACGCTGTTCCTGGACGAAATTGGCGACATGCCCTTTGATCTTCAAACGCGCCTGCTGCGCGTGTTGTCTGACGGCCAGTTTTACCGCGTGGGCGGCCACCAGCCGCTGAAGAGCCAGGTGCGGGTCATAGCTGCCACCCACCAGGACCTGGAAGAGCGCGTGCGGCTGGGCGCCTTCCGCGAAGACCTGTTCCACCGTTTGAACGTTATACGGTTGCGCCTGCCGCCGCTGCGCGAGCGCACCGAAGACATACCCGGCCTGACACGCCTGTTCCTGGCCAAGAGCGCCAAAGAACTGGGCGTGGATGCCAAACGCATCACCGAAACCGCGCTGCAGCGCCTGCAGAGTTTTCCTTTTCCCGGCAATGTGCGGCAGCTTGAAAACCTGTGCCACTGGCTGACCGTGATGGCGCCAGCGCAGGTGGTGGAGGTGAAGGATTTGCCGCCCGAGCTGCAGGTGGCGCCGATGCCTAACGCGGCAGTGGTGATGCCCTCTGAAGCGGCTGCAGCGGCTTCCGTGTCGGCCGCAACGACAACCAGCGTCGCGGCGCCGACGGGTGAAGGCCTGTCGCCCACCACCAGCTACTTGCCGTCAGCCGAGTTGCAAGCTGCCCCGGCGGATGCCGCCACGGTGGCGGCGGGCGTGCCCACTTGGCTGGCCGACTTGCAGCGCGACGCCCGCTTGCGGCTGGAGTCGCACGACGCCCATGTCTGGGAATCGCTGAGCCAGCAGTTTGAAGCCGGGTTGATTCGCACGGCGCTGGACATCACACGCGGCCGGCGCATCGAAGCCGCGCAGCGCCTGGGCATCGGCCGCAACACCATCACACGCAAGATTCAGGAACTCGGGCTCGACCCCTGACGTGCCGCTGCGCAGCCGGAGCCGCGCCTCAGTCTCTCAGCCCTCGCGCAGTTCCACCACCACCGGCGCGTGGTCGCTGGGCCTTTCGTTCTTGCGCGGCTGGCGGTCGATGGTGCAATGGCTAACTCGCGAACGCAGCGCATGGCTGACCAGGATGTGGTCGATGCGCAAACCCTGGTTCTTGCGGAACGCCAGCATGCGGTAGTCCCACCACGAATAGGTTTTCGGCGGTTGTTCGAACAGCCGAAACGCGTCCACCAGGCCCAGGTCGAGCAGCCCCTGGAAGTGCGCGCGCTCCTGCGCTGTCAGGTGAATGGTGCCGGCCAGCAGCACCGGGTCATAGGCGTCGCGGTCTTCGGGCGCGATGTTGAAGTCGCCCATCAGCACCAGTGCAGGGTGGCGCGCCAGTTCGGCCTGCACCCAGTTTTGCAAGCCGGTAAGCCAACGCATCTTGTAGGTGAACTTGTCGCTGTCGGGGGCCTGGCCGTTGGGGAAATAAGCGCCGATGACACGCACACCGCCCACGGTGCCGGCGATCAGCCGCGCCTGCTCGTCTTCGAAGTCAACGATGTTTTTCGCGATCTCGGTGGCGGGCAGGCGCGACAGCAAGGCCACGCCGTTGTAGGTCTTCTGACCGAAGCACTGCACCTGGTAACCCGCAGCCTCGATCTCGGCGCGTGGAAACTTGTCGTCGGTGAGTTTGGTTTCCTGCAGCACCAGCACGTCCACCGGCGCTGCGGCTGCGCTTTGTGCAGCCAGCCAGTCCAGCACCTGCGGCAGGCGCACGGCCAGGGAGTTGACGTTCCAGGTGGCAAGTTTCAAAGTAATCCTGAGTGACTGTTTTTATTAAACTTTATTTCTTTTTATCTGCACGGTACCCGCACGCATACCCCAAAGTTTTCCGCTGCGAAGCCAGTCGATGGCGCTGGGCCGCAATCTGTTGCCGTCCGCCTGCAAGCGGTCGTCGGCACGCGCTCCTGGATGCAAGCGGTGAGCGTCATGCGGCCTGCAGCAGCGCCGCGTTCGCCTTGAGCGCAAGCGCCTGGCAACGCTGCAGCAGGACGTCGAAGGGCTCGGCATGGCGGAGCTGCAACGAGGTCGGCTGCGCGCTGAAGATCTCCAAGCAGCCCGAGCGATTCGAAGTGCCGCACCATCTTGGCCGAGATACCCGGACGCGAGGCCACCTCGCCGGTGTTGAAGGCTTCAGCGCCGTTCATCGCGGGGCTCCCTTCCAGCGCCGCAGCAGCAGCGCGTTGCTGACCACGCTGACACTGCTGAAGGCCATCGCTGCACCCGCGATCACCGGGCTCAGCAATCCGAACGCCGCCAGTGGGATGCCGACCACGTTGTAGATGAAGGCCCAGAACAGGTTTTGCCGGATCTTGGCGTAGGTGCGGCGTGAAATGTCAATCGCGTCGGCCACCAGAGCAGGGTCGCCGCGCATCAGCGTGATGCCGGCTGTGTGCATGGCCACGTCGGTGCCTGTGGACATGGCGATGCCGACATCGGCAATCGCCAGCGCAGGCGCGTCGTTGATGCCGTCGCCAACCATTGCGACGCGGTCGCCACCGGTTTTCAACTGCGCCACGATGTTGGCCTTGTGCTCGGGCAGCACGTTGGCATGAACGTCGGCGTGCACGTCGGTGATGCCGACTGCTTGCGCCACCCCTCGTGCGCTGCCCGCGTTGTCGCCGGTGATGAGCACCGAGCGGATGCCCATTTTCTGCAAAGCAGCGACAGCCCCGGCTGCGCTGGCCTTCGGCGCATCACCGAAAGCCAGCAAGCCCAGCAGCCTGGATTTCGCCGGTCCAGCCTCAGGCGTGGTGCCCGGCGTGGTGCTCGGCGTGGTGCTCGGCACCTCGGCCAGCCAAGACACCGTGCAGCCGCGCGCCTGCCATGCGGCCGCCTCATCGGCCAGCGGGGCAACATCCACGTTCAGCTCTTGCATGAAGCGGGTGCTGCCCAGGCGCAGCTCGCGGCCTTCCACCCGCGCCGCGACACCACGGCCGGCCACGGCACGCACACCGGTGGCCGGTGCAATGACGAGCCCCTCGCTCTTTGCCACATTCGTGACGGCAGAAGCCAGCGGATGTTCGCTGCCGGCCTGCACCGCCGCGCTGGCGGCCAACAGCACCGCCCGCTGCTGCGCCGGGTTCGTGCCGGTGTCGCGGCCGATGTCACTGCCGATGTCACTACCAGATACAGCGGCGGGCACGGCGGCCATCAGTTCAGGCTTGCCCGCGGTCAGCGTGCCGGTTTTGTCAAAGGCCACCACCGTGACGGCGTGCGCCACTTCCAGCGCTTCAGCGTCCTTGATCAAAATGCCGCGCTTGGCCGCCGCGCCGGTGCCGACCATGATGGCCGTGGGCGTCGCCAGCCCCAGTGCGCAAGGGCAGGCGATGACGAGCACCGCCACGGCGTTCAGGATCGCAGCTTCCCAATTCCCCGTGCCCAGGCCCCAGCCCAGCAGCGTGGCCAGCGCGATGACGATGACCACCGGCACGAAAACAGCGCTGACGCGGTCCACCAGGCGCTGGATGGGGGCTTTTTTTGCCTGTGCCGATTCCACCAGCCGCACGATGCGCGCCAGCGTCGATTCGGCTCCCACCGCCGTTGTCTTGACGATCAACAAGCCCTCGCCGTTGACCGCACCGCCGGTGACCTTGTCAGCCGCGTGCTTGGCCACTGGCAGGCTCTCGCCGGTGATCAGGGACTCATCGACATCGCTGCTGCCCTCCAGCACCTGGCCGTCCACCGGCAGGCGTTCACCGGGCCGCACAACCACCCAGTCGCCGACCCGCACCAACGCGGCTGGCACCTCGGTGTCGGTGCCGTCCTTGCGCACCCGGGCGGTCTCTGGCCGCAAAGCATTCAGCGCCCGGATCGCCTCGGTGGTTTGCCGCTTGGCCCGTGTCTCCATCCACTTGCCCAGCAGCACCAGGGTGATGACCACCGCCGAGGCCTCGAAGTACAGCGGCATGCTGTGGCTGCCATCAGGCGCAACGGGGCGCAGCAGTTGCACCAGGCTCAGGCCATAACCGGCGCTGGTGCCCAAGGCGACCAGCAGGTCCATATTGCCGCTGCCGGCTTTCAGCGCCTTCCAACCCGCGCGGTAGAAACGTGCACCCAGCCAGAACTGCACCGGCGTGGCCAAGGCCAGTTGAAGCCAGCCGGGCAGCATCCAGTGCTGGCCAAACAGCAGCCCGATCATCGGCAGCACCAGGGGCGCTGACAGTGCCGCAGCAACCGCCACCGGCCACCATTCGGCACGTCGCCCAGATACGGCCCCGGCAGCACCGGCAGCCCCTGCCTCAGCCCCGGCGTCCCTGGGTCGTGCTGTGTAGCCCGCGCGCTGCACGGCTGCCACAAGACCCGCGAGCGCCGCCCCGTCGGTCTGGCGCGTGGCCAGCGTGACTGACGCTGTTTCGGTGGCCAGATTGACCTCGGCCCGCAGCACACCCGGCGCACGCAGCAACGCCTTTTCGACACGCGCCACACACGACGCGCAGGTCATGCCTTCGATGGCCAGTGCTGCGTTGCTCTCACCAACCGTGTAGCCCGCTTTTTCGATGGCCAGACGCAGGTCTGCCAGGCTTGTGCCCGGCGCCGACCGCACCCTGGCCGCCTCGGTCGCCAGGTTCACGCTGGCCTCGGCAACGCCGGGCACTTTCTGCAGGGCGTGCTCCACGCGCGACACACACGACGCGCAGGTCATGCCCTCAATAGGCAGGCTCCAGTCGAGCAAGGTGGCTGGCTTGGGGATGGAAGCACTGACAGCGTTCATGGTGTGCGGCCTGGGTGGCGGTCTGCTTGCAAAGCGTTCACGATGCGTGCGCGGGACCGAAGATTGAACAGGTGGCCAGTTTCAAGATTCCCATCATGGGAATGCCCAGCCTGCGCCGTCCGCAACACCACGCGACGCTACGCCGTACCACGCACCACCACGCACCACCACGCACCACCACGCAACAGCACGCGACAGCACACAACACCATTCCAGCAGCAGGCGTTGCGGAGCGCCCGCTTGACCCTAACACGGTGGCAAGGTCGACCATCCTTGCTGCCACTTCGCAAGGACCATGCCGGTTCGGATTCACTCTGCCCACCATGTCCTGCGGCACTGCGTCAGCACGGTCACCACAGCCATCAAGCAGGCTGACCCGACTGCCGCTGTTGAGATTGTCTGGCCAACCATCGGGTGCAGGTTGAAACCGTTGTGGACCGCGAGTGCACCGGGTCTGCGCTCAGTGAGACCGGCTGTGCGCCGGGCTGACCAGCATGCCCATGGGCCAGATGCAGAAGGGCGCAGCCGGCTCGCACGTCATGAGGGCATCGATGATGCTGGGCATGGACGGCATGCAGAAGATGACGATGTCGGGCGACACCGACAAAGACTTCGCAATGATGATGAAGATGCACCATCAGCAAGCCTTGAACATGGCCGAGATGGAACTCGCGCACGGCAAGTCGCCTGAAATGAAGACCATGGCCAAGCAGATCATCGTGGCGCAGAAGAAAGAGATCGCGCAGTTCGACAAGTGGCTCGCCAGGCAGAAGCAGTCTGCTCCGGGTCCGTCTCGCAGTCTCGTCCGCATGGGGCTGCGGGACGGCGTTCTGTGTCGGCCGCGCGCAAGCCGGCCTTGTCTGCCGGCCCGCCGCGCAGCAGGCCGACCAGCGCGGCGCCCGCGCCCGCCCCGGTGCTGTCGCTCACCACGTCGCGCGCACTCACGCCCAGCCAGCCGCGGGCAACCCGGCCGGTGGTGATGATCTGCTCCATCACCTGCCGCGCCAGGCTCACGGGATGGCAAACCCGATGTTCATTGAGCCGCCACTGCGTGAGCAGATGGCGGTGTTGATGCCGACCAGGTTGCCGGCGGTGTCCACCAGCGCGCCGCCGGATTTGCCCGGGTTGATGGCGGCGTCGGTCTGCATGAAGTTCTCGATGGTGTTGATGCCCAGGCGGTTGCGACCGGTGGCGCTGGCGATGCCCTGCGTCACGGTCTGGCCGACGCCGAAGGGGTCGCCGACCGCGGGCACGATGTCGCCCACTTGCACCGTGTCGGGGTCGGCGAACGTGATCGGCTGCAGGTCCCTGCCGGCCACCGTCAGCACCGCGAGGTCGGTCTCCGGGTCGGTACCCACGACACGCGCTACGGCCACCTTGCCGTCGGGCAGCATCAGCGCGATCTCGTCAGCACCGGCGACGACATAAACAACACCGCGTTGACCGCCAGCATCACCAGGCTGCAATCGGCGAACAGGATCGCAGCCGGGCCACCCCATGCCTGAGCACCAAGCGAAGCGCACCGTGCTGTCTGTGCGACGGCGAACGCGTTGGCCATGGCATTGCGGATGCCGCATGACCTGCTCTTGGGCCAGGTGCCTCTGAGGGCTTGCCGCACAGACGGCAACTTGAGGTGTGGGACGTCTTACCCCCACTGAGAGGCTGAGAGTCTTTCGATCATGCCCGCTCTGCACGCCAAAACGCATCCACTCGTCGTTGCAGATGCGCGCCATAGCCCGGGCTATGGCTGTGCTTCGCGCCTGGATTGGGTGCGTTTTGACGCACCCCTCGGACACGCTCAAAAAACTCCCAGCCTCTGAGTGCGTCAACGCACAGACGCGGGGCCTGCCCGGGGCGCACCGTGCAACGTCTGTCTCGCCTTGACTGGATGGCCTCGGGGGCCGACTCGGTAGCTGTGCGCGGGCACTGCCTCAAAACGATATTGCAAGGAAGGGTCATCGCGATATTTCTCCAGCGCTTGCGCCACCTCAGTCCATCGGGTGTGGCCTTTATAGCGAGATACGCGCGCCTTGAGAGCGCCGGGCGCGGCACTGCGTGATGGTCGACGACAAGTTGCGCATCCCCACCGCCGTGATTGCTGCCTACCCGGCTGCGGACCTCAGCAACGAACGCATCGGCGACCTGCTGGATGCAGACATTCGCAGCCGCTGTGCACGCCGGGAGAAATGATGAACATCAACACTCGCAAACTGCACGATCTGGGGCAACGCATCTGGCTCGACAACATCACGCGCGAGATGCTGAACAACGGGACGCTGGCACGCTACATCGCCGAGTTGTCGGTGACCGGCCTGACATCGAACCCCACGATCTTCGAACATGCCATCGGCAGCGGCAATCTCTACGACGCAGCAATTCAAGAGCGGGTGGCAGAAGGTCTGCCCAGTGAGAACATCTTTTTCGATCTCGCGCTGCAAGACCTGACGCAGGCGGCCGATCTGTTCCGGCCGACCTTTGATGCCAGCAGTGGCGCCGATGGCTGGGTGTCGCTGGAGGTTTCGCCGCTGCTCGCGAACGACAGCGCCGGAACCGTCCAGGCTGCCGCTCGGCTGCACGCGCGAGCCGCGCGTCCCAACCTTTTCATCAAGATTCCCGGCACGCCTGAAGGCATTCCAGCCATCGAGCAGTCGATCTTCAACGGCGTGCCGATCAACGTCACCTTGCTGTTTTCACGCGAGCACTATGGCGCGGCGGCCGAAGCGTATCTGCGCGGCATCGAGCGACGTTTGCAGGCCGGGCTCGATCCAAGGATCGAATCTGTCGCTTCGCTTTTTGTCAGCCGGTGGGATGCCGTGGTGAAGGAAGACGTTCAGCCGCAACTGCACAACCGCCTGGGCATTGCGATCGCCATGCGAACCTACAAGGCCCACTGCGAGGTGTTCGAGTCAGAGCGATGGCAAAACCTGGCGGCCGCCGGAGCCCGCCCGCAACGTCTGCTGTGGGCCAGCACCGGCACCAAAGACCCTGCCGCCCCCGACACACTTTATGTCGAGGCCCTCGTGGCGGCACAGACCATCAACACGATCCCGGAAAAGACACTGCTCGCTTTCGCTGACCACGGCAAGGTGGGCGCGACCTTGCCAGCCGATGGCGGCTACGCGGAAGCGGTGCTTGCTGAGTTCAGACGCGAAGGCGTTGACGACGAAGCGCTCGGCGCGCGGTTGCAGCACCAGGGCGTTGAGGCATTTGCCAAATCGTGGAGCGGTTTGATGGCGCGAATCCGGGGAAAAAGTGCACACCCGGCAGCGACAGCAGAACGGGCGGGGACGGCATGAATCTCGACTACAGCAAGGCGCTCTATCTGCTGCCTTTTGACCACCGACGCCCGTACGTGGAGGACATGTTGAACTTCAAACCGCCGCTCACCGCGCCGCGACGCAACCAGGTCATCGACAGCAAGCAACTCATCTACGAAGGCTTCAAACAGGCCTTGACCGAGGGCGTGCCGGTGCATGCCGCAGGCCTCCTGGTGGACCAGCAGTTCGGGGCCGCCGTCCTGCGTGATGCGCGCCCGCAGGGCAGCGTGACTGCACTGTCCATCGAACAAAGCGGGACGGACGAGTTTGACTTCGAATATGGCGCTGACTTTGCCGGCCACATCGAGGCTTTTGATCCGACCTTTGCCAAGGTGCTGGCGCGCTACAACCCCGAGGGTGACGCGGCGCTGAACCTGCGCCAGGTGGGCCGGCTGCAGCAGTTGGCCGAGTATTGCCGTCGCAGCCAGCGCAGGTTCATGTTCGAGCTGTTGGTGCCACCGACTGATGATCAGCTTGCGCGTGCAGGTGGCGCGGCCGGTCGCCCGTCGTTCCCGACGGGTTTGATCGGTGCAGCGGGGCCGCCGTGATCAGCGCTCGGGCCGGTCAACCGGCGCCAGCGTCGGCGCTGATTGACGTGGGCAAGCTCATGTCGGTGTATTACGCAGACGTGCCCGACCCGGCCCTCACTGCGCAGCGCGTGGCCTTCGGTACCGCAGCGTTGCCGGCGAAGAGAGCGCCGGCGCCACTTTCCTGCGCCGCGACGGCTCGGTCTGGACGACCGACAAAGACGGCATGGCGGCTGCGCTGCTCTCGGCCGAGATCACTGCGCGAACGGGCCGCGATCCCGGTGCGCGCTATGCGGCACTGGCCGATGAATTCGGCCGCGCGGTGGCGCGGCGGGTCGAGGCGCCCGCAAAGCCGCGGCAGAAGAAGCACTTGGCTGCGCTCACGCCACAACAGCTGACCTTGACCGAACTGGCCGGCGACAAGGTTGCAAGTGTGCTCGGCAACGCTCCAGGCAATGGTGAGGCCATCGGGGGTATCAAGGTCGACACCGCGCGTGGGTGGTTCGCAGCACGGCCTTCTGGCACCGCAGACATCTACAAGATTTACGCCGAGAGCTTTGTGGGCCCTGAACACCTGCAGCGCATCCTGCACGAGGCGCAAGCGGTCGTTGACGCGGCGATTTCGCCTGCGCCGTCATCGTGAATTCAATGCTCCCGAAAGGACCCCATGGTCGACAACTTGATTCCCGACGCCCTGACCCACGACACCCTGCAGAAGATGCACGCTTACTGGCGTGCGGCGAACTACCTGTCCGTCGGCCAGATCTACCTGCAAGACAACGCGCTGCTGCAGCGCCCGCTGACGCGGGCCGACATCAAACCGCGCCTGTTGGGCCACTGGGGCACCACGCCAGGTTTGAACCTGCTCTATGTGCACCTGAACCGGTTGATCAAAGACAGCGACTTGAACATGATTTACGTCATGGGCCCGGGCCACGGCGGGCCGGGCATCGTGGCAAACAGTTATCTGGAAGGCTCGTACACCGAGCATTACCCGGCCATCGAACGCAACCGCAATGGCTTGCAGCGGCTGTTTCGTCAGTTCTCCTGGCCGCAGGGCGTGCCCAGCCATGTGTCGCCCGAAGTGCCAGGCTCGATACATGAAGGTGGCGAGTTAGGCTACTCGCTGGCCCATGCGTATGGCGCGGCATTCGACAACCCCGACCTCATCGTCGCCTGCGTCGTTGGCGACGGCGAGGCCGAGACCGGCGCACTGGCTGCGAGCTGGCAGTCCAACAAATTCCTGAACCCGGCGCGCGACGGCGCGGTGCTGCCCATCCTGCACTTGAACGGCTACAAGATTGCCAACCCCACGGTGCTGGCACGCATCAGCCATGAAGAGCTGACCGACCTGATGCGCGGCTATGGCCATGAGCCGTATTTCGTCGAGGGCGACGACCCGGCGCGGGTGCACCAGGCGCTGGCGGCGGCGCTGGATGCAGCGCTGGCACTGATCCGCCAGTTTCAGCAGCAGGCGCGCGCGCTCGACTCTGGCGCGACACCTTCACGGCCGCGCTGGCCGATGATCGTGCTGCGCACACCCAAGGGCTGGACCGGGCCCAAGCTCGTTGACGGCAAGGCCGTTGAAGGCAGCTGGCGTTCACACCAGGTGCCGATAACCGAGTTCAAGACTGCTGGGCATGTGCAGCAGCTCGAGAGCTGGCTCAAGAGTTACCGGCCCGAGGAATTGTTCGACCAGGACGGTCGGTTTCTTGACGAGTTGGCAGCGCTGGCACCCACCGGCCAGCGCCGCATGGGCTGCAACCCGCACGCCAATGGCGGCGCTTTGCTGAAGCCGCTGAACATGCCTTCGTTCCGCAGCTATGCCGTCAAGGTGCCCGAGCCCGGCGCTGTCGAAGCCGAGGCCACGCGCGTGTTGGGCAAGTTCTTGCGCGACGTGATGCGGCTCAATCTCAAAGCGGCCAACTTCCGCATCTTCGGCCCGGATGAAACCGCGTCGAATCGGCTGGATGCCGTGTTCGAGGTGTCGGGCAAGGTGTGGCTGGACGGCGCGGGTGTGGTTGCGAGCGAAGAGCGCGACAACCACCTCAGCGCCGACGGCCGCGTGATGGAAGTGTTGAGCGAACACCTGTGCGAAGGCTGGCTTGAAGGCTACCTGCTCACCGGCCGCCACGGCCTGTTCTCGTGTTACGAAGCCTTCATCCACATCATCGATTCGATGTTCAACCAGCACGCCAAGTGGCTGAAGGTGTGCAACCAGATTCCCTGGCGCAAGCCCATCGCGTCGTTGAACTACCTGCTCACCTCGCATGTCTGGCGGCAAGACCACAATGGCTTTTCGCACCAGGATCCCGGCTTTATCGACCACGTGGCCAGCAAGAAGGCCGACGTGGTGCGCATCTACCTGCCGCCCGACGCCAATTGTTTGCTTTCCGTCACCGACCACTGCCTGCGCAGCCGCAACTACGTCAACCTCATCATCGCCGGCAAGCAGCCGGCGCCGCAGTGGCTGGACGTGGACGCGGCGGTGCGCCACTGCGCGGCTGGCGCGGGCGTGTGGGAATGGGCCAGCGACGGGGCGGGTGTGGGCCAGGTCGACCCCGACGTCGTGATGGCCTGCGCCGGCGACGTGCCCACGCTGGAAGCGCTGGCCGCCGTGACGCTCTTGCGCGCTTATGTGCCCGACATCCGCATCCGCTTCGTTAACGTTGTCGACCTGATGGTGTTGCAGCCGCCGTCAGAGCACC
Organism: Betaproteobacteria bacterium; assembly: GCA_043760045.1. Lineage (GTDB taxonomy): Bacteria > Pseudomonadota > Gammaproteobacteria > Burkholderiales > Burkholderiaceae_C > Rubrivivax. The sequence goes on along the minus strand of JAYUPP010000359.1, from coordinate 6,592 downwards.
CTCACGGCATGGCGGACCACGAGTTCGATGCGCTGTTCACCGCAGACAAGCCGGTGATCTTCGCCTTCCATGGCTACCCGGCGATCATTCACAAGCTGACCTACCGGCGCCGCAACCACGGCAACATCCACGTGCGCGGCTACAAGGAAGAAGGCACCACGACGACGCCTTTCGACATGGTGGTGCTGAACAACGTGGACCGCTATCAACTGGCGTTGGATGCGGTCCGGCGCATCCCCCGGCTGGCAGGACAGGTGGCGGCGGAAACCGCGCGCTTCGATGCCACCCTGCAACGCCACAAGCGTTACATCAGCGAGCATGGCGACGACATGCCGGAGGTGCTGGAGTGGCGCTGGAGGGGCGCGGCGGCCGCGACAGCCGCGTCGTGAGCGCGCTGAATGTGCAGGCACTGAATAGCAGTCCGGCGATGTTGGACGCCGGCGCAGTGGCGGCGGCATTGGGTGTGGACGTCGAGACCGGGTTCAGCGCGCAGGAAGCCGCGCACCGGCTGGCGCAGAACGGGCCCAATGAACTGCGCGCCGCACCGCCCATACCCGCCTGGCGGCGTGTGCTGGCGCAGTTTCAGGACCCGCTGATTTACCTGCTGCTGGCAGCTGTGGCCGTGGCGCTGGTGGCTTGGTGGGTCGAGGGCGCTGGTGCTGAAGGAAGGGGCTGGCCGGTGGACGCCATCGTCATCGCGGCCGTCGTGCTGTTGAATGGCGTCATCGGCCATGTGCAGGAAGCAAAGGCGCACAACGCCGTGGCGGCGCTGGCCAGGATGACAGCCGCGACCGCAACGGTGCTGCGTGAAGGCAAGCCGCAGCGTGTGCCCAGCGCCGACATCGTGCGCGGCGACGTGCTGGTGCTGACCGAGGGCGATGCGGTTGGCGCCGACGCGCGCCTGCTGCAGACCAGCGGCTTGCGTGTGCAGGAAGCCGCGCTGACCGGTGAAAGCGAAGCCGTGCTGAAGGACACCGCCACGCTGCCGCAGCCGGCGGCGCTGGGCGACCAGTTGGGCATGGTCTTCAAGGGCACTGCGGTAGCGCAAGGCGCGGGCCGTGCGGTCGTCACGGCCACCGGCATGGAAACCCAGATGGGCAAGGTCGCCGCGCTGCTGGAGGCCACGGCCCAAGAGCCGACGCCGCTGGAAAAAGAAGTGGCGCGCGTCGGTCGCACGCTGGGCCTGGCGGTGGTGGCCATCGCCATCGTGGTCGTGGCCACCATCCTGTTCATCTCAGAAATCCGCAGCACCGCCGACGTCGTGCATGTGCTGCTGCTGGGCGTGTCGCTGGCGGTGGCTGCGGTGCCCGAGGGGCTGCCGGCCATCCTGGCCGTCGTGCTGGCCCTTGGCGTGCAGCGCATGGCCAAACACCACGCCATCGTCAAGAACCTGTCTTCGGTGGAAACGCTGGGTTCGGCCTCGGTCATCTGCTCGGACAAGACCGGCACCTTGACACGATCAGAGATGACGATTGAGCGCGTGATGACGGCTTCGGGCGACACCCACATCAGCGGCGTGGGCTACGCGCCGCACGGCCAGGTCGAGCACCACGGTGCGGCGTTAGGCGCCGGGCCGCTGCGCAACGAGGTCATCGTCGTGCTCAGTGGCGGCAGCCTGGCCAGCAACGCCGATTTGCGCCAGGCCGAAGGTGGCGCGTGGGAAATCCACGGCGACGCCACCGAAGCCGCTTTCCTGGTGGCCGAGCGCAAGCTGGGCGTGACCGAACGGCGCGAGCGGCGCTTCCAGCGTGTCGGCGAGATTCCGTTCACGTCAGAGCGCAAGCTGATGACGACGATCGAGCGCGACCACGAACATGGCGACGCGTTGGTGGCCATCACCAAGGGTGCGCCCGACGTGCTGCTGGGGCGCTGCACCCGGGCGCGTGTGGGCCTGGAAATCGTGGTGCTCGACGAGACGTTGCGGGCGCGGCTGCTGGCCGATGTCGATGCGCTGTCAGACGCTGCCTTGCGCACGCTGGCGGTGGCCTACCGGCCGCTGGCGCAGGGTGAAACGGGCACCGACCCCGCCGCTGCCGAGACCCTGGAACGCGAGCTGATCTTCGTCGGCACGGTGGGCATGATCGACCCGCCGCGTGAAGAGGCGGCGGTGGCCATTCGCGAAGCGCGCCGGGCCGGCATCCGGGTCGTGATGATCACCGGCGACCACCCGAAGACAGCCGCGCGCATCGCGGCAGACCTCGGTATCGTCGATGCGGGTTCACCTGCGCTCACCGGCACCGAGATCGACGCGCTGGACGAGGCGGCGTTTGCCGAGGCCGTGCGCAAGACCTCGGTCTATGCCCGCGTGGCGCCGGCGCACAAGCTGCGCATCGTGGATGCGCTGCAGGCCGACGGCAACATCGTGGCGATGACCGGTGACGGCGTTAACGACGCACCGGCCTTGAAGGCTGCCGACATCGGCATCGCGATGGGCATCACCGGCACCGAAGTGACCAAGGAAGCGGCCAAGATGATCCTGGCCGACGACAACTTCGCCACCATCGTGCAAGCCGTGCGCGAAGGGCGCGCCATCCTGGACAACATCCGCAAGTTCCTGCGTTACCTGCTGTCGTCCAACATGGGCGAGGTGCTGACGGTGTTCCTGGGCGTGGTGGGCGCTGGTGTGATCGGGTTGAAGTCCACCGGCGTTGGTGCCGAAGGCGCCGTCGTGCTGCCACTGCTGGCCACCCAACTGCTGTGGATCAACCTCATCACCGATTCCGCACCCGCACTCGCGATGGGTGTGGACCCGGCCACCGACGACCTGATGGCGCGCAAGCCCCGGCATGTGAATGACCGGCTCATTGATGCCCGCATGTGGTCGAGCGTGATCCAGACCGGCCTGGTGATTGCGCTCGTCACCTTGTTGACGATGGACTTCTACCTGCCGGGCGGGTTGATCGACCGTGCCGGTGAGCTGGGCGCCGACCTGACCACGGCGCGCACCGCCGGCTTCACGGTGCTGGTGTTCACGAGTCTGTTCACCTGCTTCACCGCGCGGTCAAACACCACCAGCGCGTTCGCCCATCTGTTTACCAACCCGTGGCTGTGGGGCGCCGTGGCGCTGTCGTTGAGCCTGCAAGTGGCCGTTGTGCACGTGCCGTTGCTGAACATCGCTTTCGGCACCGCGCCGCTGGCGCTGCACCAGTGGCTGGTGTGTGCTGCGATGGGCAGCGTGGTGCTGGTCTACAGCGAGGTGCAGAAATGGGTTCGTCGGCGTTGGGGCCGGTGACGTTGCGGCAGATGACTCATGCTCTTCAACATCGCGCTCGACGTTGCCAAACTCTGCCTCTTCGTGGCTTGTGGTTATCTGCTGCTCGGTGCCTATGCGCGGCGCCGACGGCCGCAGTGGACCGAACAGCTTGCGAAGCGCAGGCTGGCTGTTTTGGGAACGCTGACACTGGCGGTGACCGCAATCAAGCTGATCGAGGACGTTGTGGGCAAGGAATCAGGACCCATAGACACGGCCATCCTGCTGTTTGTTCGAGACAGTTCGCCAGCAGCGCTGGACGGTTTTTTCGCTGCCGTCACCCTCAGTGGGTCAGCAAGGTTCCTGCTGCCGGCAACAGCCCTGGCTGCGGTTGCACTGCTCGTCGCCCGGCGCCGCTTCGAAGCAGTGCTCATGGCCACATCGGTGGTCACGGCCACGCTCGTCGTCTGGGGCATGAAAGCCATCGTCGGCCGGGCCCGACCCGCGCTGTGGGAAACGCAGTGGTACTGGGGCTCCAGCTTCCCCAGCGGGCACACGCTCAGCACCGCAGCGTTCACCACCGCTGCAGCGTTATGCATGGCGCGCCTCTGGCCTTCGGCTGGCAACTGGGCGATGTCGCTTGCGGTGCTGTGGACAGCCCTGGTCGCGGTGTCCCGTCTCGTGCTGGGTGTGCACTGGCCCTCGGATGTCCTGGCCGCCATGTGCCTGGGCGCCTTCATTCCGCTGCTCTTCAGCGTGGCCAATGACGCCCGGCGCGTCAGCACACCCAGGCGCTGTTTGTAGGCTTTGCAGGCCAAGTGTCGTGCCTCACAAATTTCGATACCTGAAACCGCGCCTTCGTCCGCCATGCGTCGTTGCAAATCCTCGCCATGGAAAAGACGATGGCGGCGGTTTGCGCCTGGCCTGACGAACGAATGCATCGCTTTCATTGGTACCGAAACTTAGGAGTCACAACACCAGGTGGCATGGGTTCGACAACGCACAGACACTTCGCTCCTCGGAAGCGCAAGCTGCCGGGGGCCCTGCAAGTGGCGAGGGTCGAATTCGGCGTCCTCAACGTTGCTTTGGGCACCGTGTCGCTGGCTGCCGGGCAGTTGCTGGCCTGCGTCGGCACGGCCACGCCAAACGCTGCTTCGACCTTGACGACGCAAGACAGGAGCCCGGCATGGAATTCAAGGACTACTACACCACGCTCGGTGTCGAGCGCAGCGCCAAGCAAGACGAAATCAAACGCGCCTACCGCAAGCTGGCGCGCAAGTTCCACCCCGACGTCAGCAAAGAGCCCCATGCCGAATCGCGTTTCAAAGAGGTGGCCGAGGCCCATGAAGCTTTGATCGACCCTGAGCGCCGCGCGGCCTATGACGAGATCAGCCAGCGCCATGCGCGGGGCGAGGCCTTCGAACCACCACCGGGTTGGGACAGCGGGTTCGAGTTCAGCGGTCGAGGCGCGGGACCCCACCCACAGAGTCAGGGCCGCGAAGCTGACTTCAGTGCCTTCTTCGAGTCGATCTTCGGCCGCGGTGGCCATGAGGCACGGCCGGGAGCCGGCGGACACAAGCAAGCTGCCGGCCGCGACCATCACGCCAAGGTGATGATCGATCTGGAAGACAGCTACCGCGGTGCCCGGCGCACGGTCTCGCTGCGCATGCCCGTCATCGACGCCCAGGGGCATGGTGTGTTCCATGACCGGCAGTTGGAAGTCAACATTCCCGCCGGCGTGCGCGAGGGGCAGCATTTGCGCCTGGCGGGCCAGGGCGGCCCGGGGCAGGGCGGCGAGCCTGCGGGTGATCTCTATCTGGAAATCACGCTCAAGCCGCACCCCCGGTTTCGCGTCGATGGCCGTGATGTGTATGTGGATCTGCCGGTGTCGCCCTGGGAAGCGGCGCTGGGCGCCACGGTCACTGCGTTGACGCCTGACGGTGAAGTTCAACTGACCATCCCTGCCGCGTCGAGCCAGGGCCGCAAGCTGCGGCTCAAGGGCAAAGGCCTGCCAGGCAAAGAAGCGGGTGACCTGTATGCGGTGCTCGCGATCACGCTGCCGCGCCCGGATTCCGATGCGGCCAAGGCTGCCTACACCGCGCTGCGGGCCGCGTTTCCAGACTATGACCCGCGCATCGCGCAGCAAGGATGAAGACCATGGCTGACACCACCCGCTATGCGATCGACGGTATCGTTGTCGAGGAAGAAGTTGTCTTCAGCCTGAGCGGCCTGTGCCAGGCTGCCAACGCGAGCCCGGACCAGGTGCTGGCGCTGGTCGACGAAGGCGTGTTGCAACCCGCCGGCGACGCGCCGCAACACTGGGCCTTCGTTGGGCCAGCGCTGCGCACAACGCGCGCTGCCCTGCGCTTGAACACAGACCTTGCCCTGGGCACCGCTGGCGCAGCTTTGGTGCTCGAGCTGCTGGAAGAGATCAGCGCCTTGCGGGCCCGACTGCGCCGCGCCGGTCTGGAATGACATCGAGTGGATCGTCACAACACGATGGCCGTGACGCAGCCGAAGTAGATCAGCAGGCTCAACACATCCTGCACGATGGGCGCCTGGTGTTGTGACTCATAAGTTTCGGTACCAATGAAAGCGATGCATTCGTTCGTCAGGCCAGGCGCAAACCGCAGCCACAGACTTTTCTATGGCGAGGATTTGCAACGACGCATGGCGGACGAAGGCGCGGTTTCCTGTCTCGAAATTTGTGAGGCACGACACCAGCGGCCGCTGCCGTAGGCCGGACCAGACCCGAAACGGGCCGCAGCCATGGCAGCACCAGGCCCAGCACCGAAGCCATGACGCTGGCACCCGCCAGGGCCAGGGTCACCGCAATGGCCAGCCTTGGCTCGTCAAAAATCAGCCAGATCATCGGGAAGGCCGACAGGGCCAGCAAGATGCCGACGAGCAGCCCGGTGCGCAGTTCGTTGCCGATCAGGCGGCCGCTGCCAACACGGCTGAGCGACAAGCCGCGCACCGCCTCCGCTTCACTCTGCGTGCCGAAGGCGTCGGCCAGGTCCACAAGCCGGCACCCGCCACCAGCTTGCGCGGTTCGATGCGGCTGGCGGCGGTTTCTTTGTGCGCAGCAGCTTCGGTGGTCATGATGCTCACACCTCGCGCGCTATGACGCCCACGCCGTCGCGCACGGTGGCGGGTGGATAGACGATCACTTGCTGGGCCGGTGGGAGGCCACTGCGAAGCCTGGCCTCGCAGCCGTTTCTGGCACCCAGCGCCACGGCCACCAGTCGGGCGCGGCCTTCGTCTGCATCATGGTGAAGCGCCTCATTGCATTCCTTCAACCTGGATTCCGCAGTTGACCGCTGCCCTCCGCTGGCGACACCACATGAACATTGACATTGGTACCCACGACAACGATCACCTGTTGGGTGCGAGCGCTACGCA
>JAYUPP010000358.1:0-3094 GCA_043760045.1 Betaproteobacteria bacterium | reverse complement strand
GTGATGGGCTTGCAGTCGATGCCGCCGACCTGCTGGAAGTAGGTGAACTGCGTCACTTCCATGCCGTTGAGCCAGACCTCCCAGCCCAGGCCCCAGGCGCCCAGCGTCGGGTTCTCCCAGTCGTCTTCAACGAAGCGAACGTCATTCGTCTTCAGATCAAATCCCAGCGCTTCCAGGCTGCCCAGGTACAGCTCCAGGATGTTCGCCGGCGCCGGCTTCAGCACCACCTGGTACTGGTAGTAATGCTGCAGCCGGTTGGGGTTGTTGCCGTAGCGGCCGTCTTTGGGGCGGCGGCTGGGTTGCACATAAGCGGCCTTCCAGGGCTCGGGGCCAAGGGCGCGCAAGAAGGTCGCGGTGTGGCTGGTTCCTGCCCCCACTTCCATGTCGTAAGGCTGCAGCAGCGCGCAGCCCTGGTTGTCCCAGTAGGACTGCAGTTTCAGGATGATTTGCTGGAAGGTCAGCATGGGGCTCGGAGCGGTGGCGCTGCGCAGTGCGGAATCGGGCTGCGGAGTTTACGGGTGCGGCCCGCGGCGTGACGCAGCGTCAGCGCCAGGTCACCGCATGCGCAGCGCCGGCTCAGCGGCGCGCCCGTTCAGCCACCACCGCCAGCGCCAGCACCAGCAGCACGGCCCCGCCCACCAGCGGCCACAGCCTGAAGCGCCCGGCCCACCAGGCAAAAGGTGTCACCCCCGCACGGCCCTGCACCCGCGCGTTCAACACGCCTTCGGTGTGTGGCGCCAGTTCGGCTTGCACCCGGCCCTGGTGGTCGACCACGGCGGTGGCGCCGGTGTTGGTGGCGCGCACCATCGGTAGCTGAAATTCCAGCGTGCGCAGGCGCGTGATGTTCAGGTGCTGTGCCACCGCCACCGTTTCGCCGAACCAGCCGATGTTGCTGATGTTGACCATCACCGTGGGTGCCGTGGCGGGGTCTACAAAGCGCCGCGCCAGTTCTTCGCCAAACAAGTCTTCATAACAAATGTTGGGCGCCACACGCTGGCCCTTGACGGCCATCGATGGCGGGTTGGCGACGCCGCGCGCAAAGTCACCCAGCGGAATGTTCATCAGCTCGGTGAACCAACGAAAACCGGTGGGTATGAACTCACCAAAAGGCACCAGGTGCGCTTTGTCGTAGCGGTAAGGTGTAGCCGCCGACAGGCCGACCACCGAATTGGTGTAGCCCGTGCTTTCATCACCCAGCGGCACCCCCACCAGCGCGGCGCGGCCAGGCACCGCAAAGTGCTGTTGCAGCGCAGGCCACAGGCCGGGCGCCATGTCATCCAGCTGGTGGGGCAACAGGGGCACGGCGGTTTCCGGGCTCACCACCAGGTCGGCCGTGCTGGCGCGCAACTGCGCGGCGACCCAGGCCAGTGTGCGCGGCAGGTGCTGCACCACAAACTTTTCGTCCTGCTTCACATTCGGCTGCAACAGCGTGACCGACAGTTCACCGGTCGGCTGCGTGAAGGGAACGTGCGGCGTCAAGTGCAGCGCCAGCAAAAGCGCCGCCGCCACCACCACCACCAACGCGGGCCAGGAACGGCGCCGGCCCACCCCCACCGCAGCCACTGCCGCCAACGCCGCAGCCACCGCGCCCATGCCGTAAACACCCACCCAGGGCGCCAGTGTGGCCAGCGGCCCGTCCACCTGCGAATAACCCAGCGCCACCCAGGGAAACCCCGTGAACAGCACACCCCGGCACCATTCGGCCAGCAGCCACAACGCAGCCCACAGCAGCGCGTCGCTGCAGCGCCCGCGTCGCCAGCGCGCATAGGCCGCCGCTGCCGCCGCGACGTACAGCGACAGCACAGATGACAGCAGCAGCACCGCGCCGCCAGCCAGCGGCGCCGGCAGCCCGCCGTAGTGGTGCATGCTGATGTACAACCACCAGACACCGGCCACCAGCCAGCCAGTGCCGTAAGCCCAGCCCAGCGCAGCGGCGCGGGCCGCGGTGGCGGCGTTCAGCGCCACCAGCAGCAAGGCCATCGTCAGCAGCGGCAGCGGCCACCAGGCGGTGTGCACATAAGCCAGGGTTTGCAACGCGCCCAGCAGCGCGGCGGCGGGCAGCACGCCCCGCGCGTCAATCCACATCAGCCTCTACCGGGGCCGCCGGCGAGGTGTCACGCACGACGCGGAACCAGCGCACCGCGCCGCCGCGCGTGATCATCACCGTGAACCTCAGCCCCCCCAGCGTGACCGCTTCGCCGCGCCTGGGCACACGGCCCAGTTCATGCGCCAGCAGGCCGCCGATGGTCTCAAACTCGGCCTCGGAAAACGTGGTTGAAAAAGCTTCATTGACGGCCGTGATGGCCACGTCGCCGGCCACCCGCTGGCCACCGTCGGCCAGGGTGTAGATGCCGTTTTCCTGTTCCTGTTCGTCAAATTCGTCTTCGATTTCGCCGACGATTTCTTCCAGCACGTCTTCGATGGTGATGAGGCCTGCGGTGTTGCCGAATTCGTCAATCACGATGGCCAGGTGGTTGCGGTTGGAGCGGAAGTCGCGCAGCAGTTCGTTCAGGCGCTTGCTTTCGGGCACAAACACCGCCGGGCGCAGCAACGTGCGCAGGTTCAGTTCGGGCGCGCGCTGCAGCTTCAGCAGGTCTTTGGCCATCAGAATGCCGATGACGTTTTCGCGTTTGCCGTCATAGACCGGAAAGCGCGAGTGCGCGGTGTCGATCACCATGCCGAGCAGGGTGTCGTAATCGGCGTCGATGTCGAGCAGGTCCATGCGCGTGGCCGGCACCATCACGTCGCCGGCCGTCATGTCGGCCATGCGCAGCACACCTTCCAGCATCAGGCGCGACTCGGGTTCGATCAACTCGCGCAGTTCGGCGTCGGCCAGCGTGCGTATCAACTCGGCCTTGCTGTCGGGGCCGGGGGACAAAAACTCCACCAGGCGCACAAAGAGGCCGCGGCGGTCGGCGTTGCGGTCTTCCTTGAGATGCGGCGCAGTGCGCGCGGGCCGGTGAGACGCAGGTTCAGACACGTGGGCGGTGCCGGTGGTGACGATGCGGGCAAGAATAACCGAGCCGCCTTGTGCCGGCAGGCCCGGCGTTGTACCAGGCATTGCGCCTGACCTTGTGCCAGGCTTTGCATGCCG
>JAYUPP010000357.1:0-3095 GCA_043760045.1 Betaproteobacteria bacterium | reverse complement strand
GAAGCCAGCCTGTGGTTTGGCAATGCTGGCCGGGTTTTTTTTCACGAAGTCCAGCATGCGTTCAATGCAACCCAGCGCCTGGCTGCGCACGGGCTCGGGCACCAGCACTTCGCCGCTGCCGGTGGTCAAACAAGACAGCACACCCTGCAGCGCATTCATCGCCATCCACGGGCAATGCGCGCAGCTTTTGCAAGTGGCGCTGGTGCCGGCGGTGGGCGCTTCAATCAAGGTCTTGCCGGGCGCCAGCTGGCGCATGCGGTGCATGATGCCGTTGTCGGTGGCCACGATGTAGGTTTGCGCGCTGCCCAGCACCACCGCGTTCAGCAGCTGGGTGGTGCTGCCCACCACATGCGCTTGTGCCACCACACTGCGTGGCGATTCGGGGTGCACCAACACCAGCGCGCCGGGGTGTTCGCGCTTCAGCAACTCCAGTTCCAGGCCCTTGAATTCGTCGTGCACGATGCAGGCACCGTCCCACAGCAGCATGTCGGCGCCAGTTTGTTCCTGGATGTAGCGGCCCAGGTGGCGGTCGGGCGCCCACAGCACTTTTTGGCCTTGGGCCTTTAAATGCGAGACGATGGCCAGCGCGCAAGAGCTGGTGACCATCCAGTCGGCGCGTGCTTTGACGGCGGCGCTGGTGTTGGCATAAACCACCACTGCGCGGTCAGGGTGGGCGTCGCAGAAAGCGGCAAAAGCGTCCGGTGGGCAGCCCAGGTCCAGCGAGCAGGTGGCTTCCAGGTCGGGCATCAAAACACGTTTGTCGGGGCTCAATATTTTCGCGCTTTCACCCATGAAACGCACACCCGCCACCACCAGCGTCTGCGCTGCATGGTCGCGGCCGAAACGCGCCATTTCAAGTGAATCGGCCACCACGCCACCGGTGGCCAGCGCCAGGTCTTGCAGGTCGCCGTCCACGTAGTAATGAGCCACCAGCACCGCGCGCTGCGCTTGCAGCAGGTCGGCCGCCTGCTCAAAGGCCCGCTTCTTGTCGCCGGGGCTCAAGGCCAGTGGCACTTTCGCCCAGGCCGTTGCGGTGCAACTGGCGCCAGTGGCGTCCTGGCGGGTGTAGTCAAACAAGACCTGGTGGGTGGCCATGGGGCTGTGTGCAGTGAGTTGCGCCGATGCTAGCGTGTCTCATAGGGGGGGTGAGCCGCACTGAAACGACAGGCTGGTGCTTTACAAGCCTTGCGCGGCGCACCTAGCATCCAGCGTTGCATGCAAACAAGCAGTCAGCACCGGCGCCGGGGCGCGCCCGGGGACGTTGCCCCTGCAGAATGCAGCCGAATGTTGAGTCGAATGTCCCGCCCCAGGTTTTGCCCCAGATCTTGCCCATGATCCAGCCGAACAGCTTCAGTTTTTGCCCGGCCCGATGAAGCCGCTGAAAGATTGCGAATTCACGGCTTTCATCAGCTACGCGCACGCCGACGACGCCGCGTGGTTTGGCTGGATACGCCAGTTTCGTGACGAGCTTGAACGCAGCCTGGGTGCCATGCTGCGGGGCGTGCGCCTGCCGCGCATGCACTTGTCGGGTGAGAACGGGCCGGTGGCCGGTGCGCTGAGCCTGGAGCTACAGGAACGCGTGGCCAAGGCCTTCGCGATGATCATCGTGGTGCACGACAACTACGCCCAAAGTGCCTGGTGCCTCAAAGAGCTGGAGTACTTCAAGAGCCTCTTTGGCGACGACGGTTTCAGGCAGCGGCTGTACATCGTGGCGATGTCTGAAAGTGCCATCGCGGCGGTTTCAGGCGGCAAGGACTGGCAGCGTCTGATGCCGGGTTCTGACCAGGTGTGGCTGTCGTTTTATGAAGCCTCCGACCGCACCCGGCCGGTGGACGTTTACATGGCACCGGGCCTTGTTTCGCCCGCGTTCCGCGCGCCTTTTGAGCGGCTGCGCGCCGACTTTGCAGACAAGCTGCGGCAAGCGGTGGCCGACGATGCGTCACCGCGCAGCGTGGCTACCGCGCCAGCCGTGCCGGCGCTGCCGGGTGCACTGCGGCAGGCCGCTGCGGGCTCGGCTGCTGCAGCGGCAGACTTGCCCGCTTCTGCCGAGGTGGTGGACGTGCTGTTGCCGGGTTTGCAAACTGCAGTGCCTGCCACCGCGTTGCCGCCTGCGGCGGCGGGGCAGGTGAGCGCTGGCCTGGGCCGGGTGCTGCTGGGTTTTGTTCCCAAAACCAGCGAAGCTGCGCTCGGCCCTTGCCGGCAGGCCCTGTTGGCGGCCGGTGTGCAACTACAGGCCATCACGCAAGACGTGGTGTACGGCAGTTTTTCTGAATTTGATGAAGCCCAGCATCTGGTGCTGCCTTTTGACGACAGCCTGCCCATGATGCCCATCGTCGGCCCGGGCGGGCATCTGCAGGTTTTGCATGACGCGTGGCTGAAGCAGGGCCGGCCTGCCAACCAGGTGCATTGGCTGGACCTGCGCAGCGCGCCACCGCCGGTGGCGCAGTGGCAGGGCGCAGCGGCTTATGTGGCTTCACTGGGCCAGGCCGGTTGTAGCTTGCAAGGCTTGTTGAAACAGTGGTTGCCGGCGGCCCCGGCAGCCGGGCCGGTGGCTGCGCGGCCGGTGCGCATCTACATCGAAAGCAACCGTCATGAACGCACCTTGTGGGAGCCGCTGGGTGAGCAGATACGCCGGCGCTGGCAGGTCTTGTGCGCCGAAATGGCACCCGGCCGTGTGCCGCCCCTGAACCTGCGCGCGCGCGGTTTGCCGGTGGAAGAAATCGACCGCTTTCCGAACCTGGACGACGCCGACGGCGTGGTGCTGCTGTGGGGCCGCAAAACCAGCGAAGCGCTGGTCGCCCAGATCAACAAGGTGGAAGGCAAGCTGAGCATCGGGCTGCAGGTGCCACCCGGCATCGTGGCCTACCTGATGCCGCCCCAGGCCGCAACCGAACCCGTGCCGGCCTGGGGCTGGCAGGTGTTGCGCTTCAGGGCCGCCGACGAAGACCACATCGACGTCGTCGAAGAAGAACGCGACGAACTCACGCGCTTCCTGCGCAAGGTTTTCAAGCGCCGCCAGCAGCGCGAAAGCGAAGGCTTGTTATGAGCAGCAGCGCACCGCCTGCAGCCCCGCCCGCGCCGGCGCCTGTGTCCAC
>JAYUPP010000356.1:0-7970 GCA_043760045.1 Betaproteobacteria bacterium | reverse complement strand
TCTGCGGGCTCCAGCCTTCGCTGCGGTGCACGCTGCGCACGGGGCGCGGCTGGCTCATCAGGAATATCTCGTTGTTGCGCACCGCAAAAATCTGGCCGTTGACGTCGCCTGCTGCGTCGCTGGCCAGGCACACCGCCAGTGGCGCAATCTTGGCCGGTGTCATCTGCTTCAGCCGGTCCACCCGCGCCTGCTCTTCAGGGGTGTCGGTGGGAATCGAGCCGATCATGCGGCTCCAGGCAAAAGGCGAAATGCAGTTCGAGCGCACGCCGAATTTCTGCATGTCCAGCGCGATGGACTTTGACAACGCGGTGATGCCGAGTTTGGCCGCGCTGTAGTTGACCTGGCCCAGGTTGCCGATCAAACCCGAGGCGCTGGTCATGTGCACATAACAGCCACTGCCCTGGTCTTTGAAGTGCGGCGCGGCGGCGCGGCTGACGTGGAAGCTGCCGTACAAGTGCACCTTGATCACGCTGTCGAATTCTTCAGCGCTCATCTTGTGGAAAAAGCGGTCGCGCAAGATGCCGGCGTTGTTGATCACGCCGTCGATGCGGCCAAACGCCGCTATCGCTGCAGCCACGATGCGCGCCGCGCTGGCACTCTCAGACACACTGTCGGTGTTGGCCACCGCCGCGCCGCCGGCGCCACGTATCTCGTCTGCCACACGCTGCGCCGGGCCGGCGTCGTGGCCGTCACCGGTCACGCTGGCGCCAATGTCGTTGACCACCACGCTGGCGCCTTCAGCGGCACAGGCCAGCGCGATGTCGCGGCCGATGCCGCCCCCGGCGCCGGTGACCACCATGACTTTATCTTTCAACATCATGACGATGGCTCTCCTGAAACGGGCGGGGTGGGGCTGCAGATTCTGATTCGCGCAGCTCGGCGCAGGCCGCTGTCACCCACTGCGTGCTGTTCTGGCGGATCAGCACAACCTGGCCGCCGGCCGCCACGCCAAGTTGAAACGCAAGCTTCGGTCTTCAAGGGGCCGGGTTTGGTGAAAGGATTCATGCCCACGCCAACGACGTGAACGGGGCGTTCCATGCAGCTCATGTTGCGCCCCGCGCTGCGGTGGCCGCGGCCGGCAGCGTCGCTGAAGTCACGCGGGCCCGTCAGGCCCACGCCACCGTCCACCGGGATGATGGCGCCGGTGATGTAGCTGCCCCAGTCGCTGGCCAGCATCAGCGCCATGCGCGCGATGTCTTCCACGGTGCCCAGGCGCTGCAGCGGCACGCGGCGTGCCATGGCGGCCAGGGCGCCGGCGCCAGGGGCCAGGGGCCAGGCGCTTCAGGCCTTCGGTGTCGGCGATCGGCCCGGGCACGATGGCATTGACGCGGATGCCCTCGTGCCCCCATTCCAGCGCCAGCACTTTTGTCAGCATGTCCACACCCGCTTTGGCCGCACACACATGGGCCTGGTAACGGGTGGGTGTGAAGGCCTGGCTGGCGGAAATCTGGATCACGCAGGCGCCCGGCTTGCGCAGGGTCCCATGCGCCAGCCGGGCGACGTTGAAGCTGCCCAGCAGGTCGATGTCGACCACGGTTTTGAAAGCGTTGGGCGACATGTCCAGCGCCAGCGCCAGGAAGTTGCCGGCGGCGCCCGGGACCAGCACGTCGCTGGGGCCGAACTTCGCCGCCGCCGCGTCCAGCGCGGCTTGCACCGCCTGCGGCTGGCGCACGTCGGCGGCCTGGCCTTGTGCTTCGCTGCCCAATGCCTGCAAGGCCGCGACGGCCGCGTTCACTTTGTCGGCCGAGCGGCTGATGATGCTGAGCCGGGCCCCGGCGCGTGCAAAACCCTGCGCGATGCCGAAGTTGATGCCGGTGCTGCCGCCGGCCACAAAAACGTGGCGACCCTGAAATGCGTGGGTGGGGAAAAAATCCATCGGCTTTCTACCTTGTTCGCGCGTTGGCGCAGTTTATTTGTGAGCACCCTGCCTGCGGTTGACGAGGGCAAGGCGTGCAGCAGTTTGCCGCCGTGAGGGCCTTTGTAACCAGCCCGGCGCTCGCTGCAACCGGTGTTCAAGCTTTTTTGCAGCGACGATGCGTCGCGCCGCAGCCCGTGACGGCAGCGGGATAATGCCTGCAGTGTGAATATTTGAAAGTTGAAATGAAGCCCCGTGTGCCCCAGCAAGCCCCGGTGTTGGCGAGCAGCGCCCTGACGCTGGGCGAACAGCACATCGGCCGCGAAGCGCGTGCGGTGCACGACGACCACCAGGCCGTCAAGCTGTGGCTGCGGCTGCTGTCGTGCAGCACGCAGATCGAGCGGGAAATCCGCAGCCGCTTGCGCCAGCGTTTTGCCACCACGCTGCCCCGCTTCGACTATTTGGCGCAGCTGGAAAGGCATGCCGCCGGGCTGCGCATGAACGCGTTGACACGCTACCTGATGGTGACCGGCGGCAACGTCACCGCGCTCACCGACCAGCTGGTGGCCGAAGGCTGGGTGGAGCGCAGCACCGACCCCACCGACCGCCGTTCGCTCATCGTCAAGCTGACCCGCCTGGGGCGCACGCGCTTCTTGAGCATGGCGATGGAGCACGAGTCCTGGCTGCTCGACCTGTTGAGTGGTTTTGACGTGGCCCAGCGTGAGCAGTTGTACGACACACTGGGCCAGTTGCGTCTTCATCTTGTGAACCGCGCAGCGGGCAAAAAAAAGTCGCCCGACCCGGATTAACCTGTTCGCCGGCCCTGCTGCTGGCGCCGGCCGCAATGTCAAGGCGCCTTCAGTTGCGCTTGCGCTGGTAGGCCACAAACGCAAAACACGTGCCGTCGGCGGCCCTGTGCTGCTGGCGGCTGCTGACCAACCAGTCAGCAGCTTGCCAGCGTGGGAACTGCACATCGCCTTCCAGTTCGGCGTCGATCTCGGTCAGCAGCATCTGGTCGGCCAGCGGCAGGGCCTGTGCATAGAGCTGCGCGCCGCCAATCACAAAAACCTGATCTTCAGCGGCCAGCAATTGCAAGGCCGCGGGCAGGCTGTGCACACGCTCAGCGCCCTGAAACTGCAGCGCCGGGTTGCGTGTCACCACCACATTGCGGCGGCCGGGCAGGGGGCGAAAGCGCGCGGGCAACGAGTCCCAGGTTTTGCGTCCCATCACCACCGGGTGGCCAAGCGTGGCGGCACGAAAGTGGCGGTGGTCCTGCGGCTCTCGCCACAGCAGGCTGTTGTTCTTGCCGATGGCGCCGTGGCGCGCCACTGCCGCAATCAAGGTCAGCTTCATACGGCCACCGGGGCTTTGATGGCCGGGTGCGGGTCGTAACCCTCGATCACGAAGTCTTCATAGTCGTAGTCGAAGATGGAGGCCGGCCGGCGCGCCAGCCGCAGCTGCGGGCACGGGCGCGCCTGGCGCTGCAGCTGCAACTGCACCTGTTGCTGGTGGTTGTCATAGATGTGGCAGTCACCACCGGTCCAGATGAAGTCACCCACGTCCAGCTCACATTGCTGGGCCAGCAGGTGGGTCAGCAGCGCATAACTGGCGATGTTGAAGGGGACCCCCAGGAACAGGTCGGCGCTGCGTTGATAGAGCTGACAACTGAGCCGGCCACGGCCGCCGATGTCTGGCGCTGGGGCCACGTAAAACTGGAAAAAGGCGTGGCAAGGCAGCAGCGCCATCTTGCTGAGTTCGGCCACGTTCCAGGCGCTGACGATGATGCGGCGGCTGTTCGGGTTGGTCTTCAACTGTTGCACCACCTCGGCGATCTGGTCGATGTGGCCACCGTCGGGCGTCGGCCAGCTGCGCCACTGCACGCCGTACACGGGCCCGAGGTCGCCGTCGGGTTGGGCCCACGCGTCCCAGATCGTGATGCCACGTTCCTGCAACCAGCGTGCGTTGCTGTCGCCACGCAGGAACCACAACAGTTCCAGTGCCACGGCTTTGAAAAATACTTTCTTGGTGGTGATGAGCGGAAAGCCCTGCCGCAGGTTGAACCGCACCTGGTGGCCAAACACGCTGCGTGTGCCGGTGCCGGTGCGGTCGCCTTTGGCAACGCCGTGCGCCATCACATGGCGCAGCAGGTCTTCGTAAGGAGTGGGGGTGTCTGGGTTCATGGCAACAACGCCGGCACCGGCGCGGGGGCAAATGCAAAACAAATTATCAGCGGATGGGGACCCTGCCGCGGCCGCCTATCGGCCGTGGGTGACCCAGCCGCGACCACCTATCGGCCGTGGGTGTTCACGCTGCCGCCTGCAAGTCAAACTGCATCGCCGCCAGCCGCGCATACAGGCCGCCACGCGCCACCAGCTCGTCGTGGTTCCCGACGTCGTTGATGCGGCCGGCGTCCATGACCACGATGCGGTCGGCCTTCAGCACGGTGGCCAGGCGGTGCGCAATGACGAGCGTGGTGCGGTTGTGCATGGCCGCTTCCAGGGCGGCCTGCACCACCCGTTCGCTCTCGGCATCGAGCGCGCTGGTGGCTTCGTCCAGCAGCAGCAGCGGCGGGTTTTTCAGCATCGCACGCGCGATGCTGATGCGCTGGCGCTGGCCACCCGACAGGCGCACACCGCGTTCGCCCAGGTAGGTGTGGTAACCCTCGGGCAGCGCGCTGATGAACTCGTGCGCAAAGGCGGCGCGGGCGGCGGCATGCACCTCGGCGTCGCTGGCCTCCGGCCGGCCGTAGCGGATGTTTTCCAGCGCACTGGTGGAAAACACCGTGCTGTCTTGCGGCACGATGCCCACACGCTGGCGCAGTTCGGCCAGTGCAAGCTTGCGCACATCCAGGCCATCGATGCAGACACTGCCGGCCTGCGCGTCATAAAAGCGCAGCAGCAACTGGAACACGGTGCTTTTGCCGGCACCGCTGGGTCCCACCAGCGCCACCGTTTCGCCGGCACGCACCTGCAGCGAAAAATCGGCAAGCGCCGCTTGTTTGGGGCGCGACGGGTAATGAAAGCCCACGGCATCGAAGCTCACGGCCGCGCCCTGCAGCGCCGGCTTCAGCGCCTGCGCCTGCAGCGGTTCAGCCACTGGTGAACGGGCGGCCAGCAGCTCCATCAGGCGCTCGGTGGCGCCGGCGGCGCGCAGCAAGTCGCCGTAGACCTCGGACAACACCGCCACCGCGCCCACGAAGATGATCACCAGCACAACAGTCTGGCCCAGATGCCCGGCGCTGATCTGGCCCGCAATCACGGCCTGCGTGCCTTGATACAGCCCCCACAGCAGCGCGCCGAAGGTGGCGGTGATCATGAAAGCCACCAGCAACGCGCGCACCCGGGTGCGCTTGCGCGCCACGTCGAATGCAGCCTGTGTGCTTCGCTCAAAACGGGTGGCCTCATGGCCTTCCTGCACGAAACTCTGCACGACGGGAATTGCAGCCAGCACCTCGGCGGCAATGGCGCTGCTGTCGGCCACGCGGTCCTGGCTGGCGCGCGACAGGCGCCGCACCCGGCGCCCGAAGTACAGGCTGGGCAACACCACGAGCACCAGGATGCCCAGCACCTGCGTCATCACATAAGGGTTGGTGACGATCAGCGCCAGCAACGCGCCGGTGCCCATCACCACGTTGCGCAGACCCATGCTCAACGACGAGCCCACCACGGTTTGCACGAGGGTGGTGTCGGTGGTCAGGCGCGACAGCACCTCGCCGGTTCTGGTGCTTTCGAAAAACTCCGGGCTCTGGCGCAGCACATGGGCGTAAACGGCGTTGCGCAGGTCGGCGGTGATGCGCTCACCGAGCCAGCTGACGACATAAAAGCGCGCTGCAGAAAACACACCCAGTGCAGCGGCGACGGCAAAAAGCGCCACGAAGTGGTGACGCAGCGCCAGCACCCGCTGGCCGGGGTCGCTGGCCACCAGGCCCTGGTCAATCAACAGCTTCAGCGCCAGCGGAAAAAGCAGGGTGCTGAGCGCCGCAGCAACGAGGAAAAATACCGCCAGCGCCACCTGCGTTCGATAGGGTTTGATGAAGGGCCCCAACCCTGAAAGCGAGCGCGGCGTGGCCGCCGCTGCTCGGCTGTTGTCTTGTTGCATGGGGGGAGTCTAGGCGGGCCCGGCGTCGGCTTCGGCGACCCGACTCGACCCTGGGAAGAAGCGCTTGGGCGTCATGCATCACACCCCCGCGATTCGGGACGCTACAGATCGTGTCGCTTGTGGTCGAATAGGGGGGCTGAATGTTTGAAGCCTGATGACAAAACCTCACAAGCCCCCGCTGCCCCGGTCGACGCCTGCGCCGCCTTCAGTTTCGCAGCCCGCCGCTTTGGCTGCCGGCGGCGCAAAGCAGCCCTGGGCCGGCAGCCGTTTGCCGGCTGACGCCACGTCGGTGCCGGCGGGCCAGCGGGCTTCAGGTCGGGGCGACTCGACATCCGGCCCGGCGCGGCTGCCGCTGGCCTGGGTGGCCATAGGCCTGCTGACGGCAGCGATGCTGCTGGCCGCCGCACTGGCCTGGGGCCTGAACGCACTGCTGGACGCCGGCCTGGGCGCCACCGGCAGCCTGCGCTGGGTGGCGCCGGCTGCAGCCGCGCTGGGGGTGGTGGTGGCGGCCGTGCCGCTGTTGCTGCTGACGCTGCGTCTGCGCACCGTGCCCAGCCTTTCCGTGCCCGAAGGTGTGCCTTTGCAGATGGGGCCTGAAGGCATCACGCGTGCACTTTTTATGGACCTGGCCGGCCGCGAATGGGCCCGGGCGCGCCGCTACGGCACTGGCACCGCACTGTTGATGGTGCAGCTGGACCGTTTTGCGCGTCTGATCGAAGCGCGCGGGCCCGAGGCCGCTGACGCTGCGCTGTGTGAGTTGATGCGCCAGATTGCGCCCACGCTGCGCGCCGCCGACCTGGTAACCCGGTTCTCTGAATGCGAGATTGCGGTGTTTCTGGCGCATTCCGATGCCACCGGTGCTTTGGATGTGGCCGAACGCATCCGCGAGCGGGCCGAACAGCTGGAAGTGGTGGTGGCTGCAGAAGGGGGCCAGAAACTGCGCATCACCGTCAGCGTGGGTGTGGCACAACTGCGGCCGGCCCACCTGAAGCTGCATGCGCTGGCTGACGATGCAGAGGACGCCGTCGACGCCGCACGGCAGGCCGGTGGCAACTGCGTGCGCGCTGCACCGGTGGAAAACAGCCGTCAGCGCCTGCCCGGCAGCGGCCCCTGGCGCGACGGGACCAAAGCCCAGCCCTGAATTCCGGTTGAGGGCGGTTTGCTGGCAGGTCTGCTGGCGCGTTTGCTGGCGGGTTTGCTGGCGGTCAACAGCCGCTGCTGCGGCGCTTCTTTCAAGGCAGCTGCAAACGCCCGGCATACCCCGTCATCTCCAGGTACCCCAGCGCCACGCGTTGGCCTTGGCGGTCGGTCAGCTCGCTCAAGCCTTCCCAGTACACCGCACCGGTGCTGGCACTGCCGTCGAGTTCTTGCGCATCCATCAGCGCACGCACCAAAAACTCCCCCGCTGGGCAGCGCAACTGCCACTGCACAGGATAGTTAGCACCGCTGGCCGGGCTGCGCCAGCGGCGCGAGGCCTGCATCTGCACCTGTTCCGGCGTGAAGGCTGCGCCTTGAACGCCGCCTGGGTCGCGAAAACTGCCACCCGCCCACAGCGCGCTGCCGTCGGCGCGCCGCAGCACAAAAGCCGTCAGCGCGGCGCCGTCGAAGAAGTTGAATCCCACCCAGTCCCAGCCCACGGCTTGCGGGTGCAGCAACCCGTCGCTCCATTCGTGGTCAAGCCAGGCGCGGCCGCGGGCGCGCTCTTGGGTGCTGGCGGCGCCCTGTTGCATCGTCACCGCTGCGGCCAGCTGGGGCTCGCTGTAGTAATGACTGGCGTTGGGGCTGCGCTGGCTGCCTGGGCTGATGCCGGGGCCCTTGCGTGAATAGCCGGCATCACCTTGCAGCAGCACCTGCTGCGTGCGGGTCAGGGTCAGCTGCAGTTTGAAACTGCGGGTCGGCAGTTCGGCATGCCAATGCGGGCCCGCGCGCCGTAGGTGCCAGTCGCCCAGCACCAGCGCGGCATCCTGCACCGAGGCGTGCGCCAGCGCTGCCCCCGCATCGCCCGACCAGCGCTGCA
>JAYUPP010000355.1:0-7971 GCA_043760045.1 Betaproteobacteria bacterium | reverse complement strand
GTGCCGCCGCCAGCGGCACCACGGCCGTGGCCTTGCTGGCGGCATTGAGCCCCGACTTCGCGCGTGCGCAAAAAGTGCCAGCGGCCGACCCGCGCCTGAAAACCGAATTTGTTGAGTTTGCTTCGACTGCCGGTTACGGCAAGGTGCGCGCTTATGTGGCGCGGCCGGCAGCGGCCACGGGGGCTTTGCCGGTGCTGCTGGTGGTGCATGAAAACAGGGGCCTGAACCCGCATATTGAAGACATCACGCGACGCCTGGCACTCGACAATTTCATTGCTGTGGCGCCCGATGCCTTGTTTCCGCTGGGCGGTTATCCGGGTGACGAAGACGCAGCGCGCGCGCAATTTGCCAAACTCGACCCGGCCAAGACGCGCGAAGACTTTATCGCCGCCGCCCACTGGGCACGCGGTATGGCTGGCAGCAGCGGCAAACTGGGCGCGGTGGGTTTTTGTTTTGGCGGCGGCATGGTCAATTTCCTGGCCACCCGTGTGCCCGAGTTGCTGGCTGGCGTGCCCTTCTACGGCGCGGCGGCGGCCGCCGAACAGGCCCCCAAGATCAAGGCCGAATTGCTGCTTGTTTTTGCCGACAACGACGAGCGCATCAACGCCGCCTGGCCGGCTTACGAAGCAGCGTTGAAAGCCGCCGGCGTGAAACACGAAGCGGTGAAGTACCCGGGCACACAACACGGGTTCAACAACGACACCACACCACGGTTTGATGCCGCTGCAGCGCAGCAGGCCTGGGGGCGCACGGTGGCACTGCTCAACCGCACGCTGCGCTGAAAAACGCCGGCAGTGATGCCGGCCACGAAGCTGGTCACGAAGCCGGCGCAGTTGCCGCTCAGTTCTGCAGGTAGGCTGCCGCCAGCTTTTGCAGGTGCGCCCGGCTGGCGGCGTCCAGGTGCGGCATCAGCAGCGCCAACACATGGTAGCCACCCCGGCCCATCGCGGCGGCTGCGCTAACGGGTTCCAGTGCGCGGCGCGGGTCGCGCACATATTCATAACTCAGCCAGTACGTCACCACCACCACCATGGCAGTGGCGGTGGGCGCCGCTTCGGCGCCGGTGATGCGCACCACGCCGTTGCGCGCCAGGCCGTCCAGCACACTGTGCATGGCCTTGCCCTTGTTTTTCAGCACAAACTGGAAATGCGTTTCCAGGCGCCGGTTTTTGCTGAGCAGGTCGTTCAGGTCGCGGTACAAAAAGCGGTAGTTCCAGATCAGCTCAAACAGCATGTGGAAAAACAGCCAGGCGTCTTCAACGTTTTCCACGCCATCGGCCGCTTGCAAGATCTCACCCAGCGCTTTTTCATAGCGGTTGAACAAGGCGTTGATCAGTTCGTCCTTGGCCGGGTAGTGGTAGTACAGATTGCCCGGGCTGATCGACATCTCGGCCGAGATGAGCGTGGTGCTGACATTCGGTTCACCAAAACGATTGAACAGCGCCAGCGTCACTTCCAGGATGCGTTCTGCCGTGCGGCGGGGTTTTTTGGCGGTGACCATGCAGCTCATTTTGTCAGTCGGCGGCGGCGCATGGGCTGCCTACAATCCCGCGCTCTTCACCCCCAGCTTCTCGCCTGTCAAGGCCCGCATGCCCGCCGTCCGCTTCCACAACATCAACAAGGTCTACCCAGGCGCCCGGGGCCCGTTGCAGGCACTCGACAGCGTTTCATTCAACATCGAGCGCGGTGAATTTTTTGGCCTGCTGGGCCCCAACGGTGCTGGCAAGACCACGCTGATTTCGGTGCTGGCCGGGCTGTCGCGCGCCACCGAGGGCACTGTCACGGTGATGGGCCACGACGTGGTGGCCGACTACGCAGCAGCCCGCAAGTCGCTGGGCATCGTGCCGCAGGAACTGGTGTTCGACCCCTTTTTCAGCGTGCGTGAAACGCTGCGCATCCAGAGCGGTTATTTCGGCGTGCGCCACAACGACGGCTGGATCGACGAGGTGCTGGCCGAACTGGGCCTGGCTGACAAAGCCGACGCCAACATGCGGCAGCTTTCGGGTGGCATGAAGCGCCGCGTGCTGCTGGCGCAGGCGCTGGTGCACCGTCCGCCCGTTATTGTGCTGGACGAACCCACGGCGGGTGTGGATGTAGAACTGCGCCAAACGCTGTGGCGCTTCATCTCGCGCCTGAACCGCGAGGGCCACACGGTGCTGTTGACCACGCATTACCTGGAAGAGGCCGAAGCGCTGTGCAGCCGCATCGGCATGCTGAAACTGGGCAAGCTGGTGGCACTCGACAAAACCGCTGCGCTGCTGGCCGGCCGCGCCAGCACCATGCTGCGCTTCAAGACCGATCAGGCCCCAATACTGTTAGTTTAGTGGCGGAAGTCTCCGGTGGGATTGTTCGCTGACCACCGCTTCTTGCTCCTGATTTTGTGCCTGACTGCTGGTGCTGGCACCGCTGGTAAGGACTGCGGTGTCGTGTCTATCGGAACATGAGTGCGGGCCGTGGGGTTGTGAGGTGCGAAGGGCGAGTTGCGCCGCTTGACCATTCGCGGGCTACGCTGGTCTTTGGTCTGAGTCGCCCGCAAGCGGCCGCTTTCTTCGACTACGAGCCGGAATCGCCGCCGGCGCAGTCTTGGGCGCTCTGGGGGGAAAAGCCCCAGAGGGGGCTTGTTCGCGGCGCAGCAGTTGAACGTGGCTGGCAAAAGACAGCTCGTCGTGCGGCATTCGATGTCGCGTGGCACCCTGGTGCAGTAGCCAGCGCACGGTGTAGTGCGCCAGTACCCAGCCATAGAACTCTTGACGCACCAACTCCGCCTTCTTGCTGCGCAGCACCCGTCGGCTTCGAAGCAGGTGCGTTTTGAGCTCATCGAAAACCTCTTCGACATGCCAGCGCTGGTGGTACACCGCCGCCAGCTCAAGCGCTGGCGCCTGTGCTGGGTCCAGCAGCGTCGTCAACAAGCGGTAACGAGGCTGCGCGTCGGCCAGACGCGACAAAGCGTACTCGATGACACGAACGACGATGGCCTGCTCCCGCGCCTGCGCCTTGGGCACACCGGTGGGCATGATGACGCTCAGATAGGAGCCGTCGGGCAGCTCCTGGCGGCGCGGCAGTATTCGATTGGACACGCAGCGCCACAGCAGATGTGCGCCGGTGGCTTGAGACTTACGCCAATGGTCGTAGCCGTTGAATCCCCGGTCGGCCATGCACAGCATGCCCGGCTGCAGGTGGGCCAGCAAGGGCTCGCACACCGACCATTCGCTGTCACGGTAGGGCCCCAGGTTGGCCGCCAAAATCGCATGAGTGATGCACTCCACCAGCACTGCGCACTTGGCCTGCGGGTAGCCGGCCACGCCAGTACGGCTACCTGGGCGGCCGAAGTGGTCTTCGTTGTCCTGTTCGTCAGGCAGCTCAAAGTTGCTGCCGTCCATGGCGACCAAACGCATGCCGCGATAAAAGGCTGCCGGATGAAACTTCACCTCGGCCATGGGCACACAACAACGCCGCACCAAGTCCTGAAGCGGTGCCGGCCCGATCTTGGAGCGCGCCAAGCTGATCGAGACCTTTGAGATTCGAGCGGGCTCGGCTGAGCCCGCTGCCCAGGCCAAGCCTTGTGCCACTGCGGCAAACACTTCTTCGTACGCAGCCTCGGGATACAGGCTCAGCGCGATGCAGTAGTACACCCCGACTACAGCGGGAAAGCTGCGCAGGCGCTGCGTGTTGCAGCCGTGGGCGTCAAGCACCTCGTTGATGACCTCGGCCGGAACGACGCGAGCCAGCAGGCTGGCGCTGAGGTGGTCCGACAGGCGCAACCCAATTCCCAACATTGCCTTCGTTCGTGCCATGGCGCACCCCGATGCTTCGAAGGGGCCAATTCTGCCACTCTTGACGCTAAACTAACAGTATTGGATCAGGCCCTGCCGGCTGCACTGGCGGCATCGGCACGCGTCACCGGCCGCATCGTGCAGGTGAAGGTGCGCGACGCTGCAGCGGTGGAAAACACGCTGGCGCAGTTGCGTGCTGCGGGCGTTCAGGTGGAAGACCTGGAGATCGGCCGCGCGGATCTGGAAGACGTGTTCCTGGAAATCATGGCCGGCGACAGCGCCAACAAGCCCGCAAGTTTCGAGGTGCAGTCGTGAGCAGCTTGGCGGGCGCACACACCTTGTTCAGGAAAGAAGTGCTGCGCTTCTGGAAAGTGGGTTTCCAGACCGTGGCCGCACCGGTGCTGACGGCCATGATGTACCTGCTGATTTTTGGCCATGTGCTGGAAGACCATGTGCAGGTTTTTCCGGGCGTCGGCTACACCAGCTTTTTGATTCCGGGCCTGGTGATGATGAGCGTGTTGCAGAACGCCTTTGCCAACAGCAGCAGCTCACTCATCCAGAGCCGCGTCACCGGCAACCTCGTGTTTTTGCTGGTCTCGCCGCTGTCGCACTGGGCTTGGTACGTGGCCTATGTCGGGGCGTCCATCGTGCGTGGCCTGGCGGTGGGCACGGGCGTGTTGCTGGTGACGGTGTGGTTTGCGCCGCCTGCGATGTCCGAGCCCTGGTGGATCGTCATCTTTGCCGCCCTGGGCGCCGGCCTGATGGGCTCGATGGGTTTGATCGCCGGCCTGTGGGCTGAAAAATTCGATCAGCTGGCGGCGTTTCAGAACTTCATCATCATGCCGTTGACCTTTTTGTCGGGCGTGTTTTACAGCGTGCATTCGTTGCCGGGCGTGTGGCAGGCGGTGAGCCAGCTGAACCCGTTTTTCTACATGATCGACGGTTTTCGGCGCGGCTTCTTCGGCGCCAGCGATGCGTCGCCCTGGCTCAGCCTGGCGGTGGTGGGCGGCAGCTTTGTGGTTGTGGCGGCCATCGCGTTGCGACTGCTGGCCACCGGCTACAAACTGCGGTCCTGACGGGGCTGATGCGACAATCCAGTTCACCATGGCAGACCCCACCCCCCAGCAAGTTCAAGATTTCATCGCCGCCGGCCTGCAGTGCGAGCTGTTGGCGGTGGAAGGCGATGGTCGCCACTTCTTTGCCACCATCGTCTCGGCGGCCTTCGAAGGCTTGCCGCGGGTGCGCCGCCACCAGCGGGTTTATGAAGCGCTGGGCGATAGAATGCGCGAGCAAATTCATGCCCTGTCGATGAAGACTTTGACGCCCGCCGAACATGCTGCCCAAGACGGCGGCGCTGCAGCGGCACAAGCCCTGCAGCCACACCACCACCACTGAAAACGGCCCTGGCGGCACCCCGCTGCAGGGCCGCGCCGGCCCGGGGCGCGGTTGCCACGTCAACTGCCAGCCCCGGTGCTGATGGCCGAACTTGCTGCGGTGTTGCTTCAGGGCTCAAACGATGAGCACTGCCATGATCACGCTTGCACTGTCCAAGGGCCGCATTTTTGACGACTCGCTGCCGCTGTTGCGCGCGGCGGGCATCGAGATCACCGAAGACCCCGAAAAAAGCCGCAAGCTCATTGTCGGCACCTCCAGGCCCGATGTGCGTGTGGTGCTGGTGCGTGCTTCTGACGTGCCCACCTATGTGCAACACGGCGGCGCCGACCTGGGCGTGGCGGGACTGGACATCCTGCTGGAACACAGTGCGGCCGAAGGCGGCTGCGGTGGCGGTGGCGGGTTTGTGGGCTTGTATCGGCCGCTGGACCTGCAGATCGCCCGCTGCCGCATGAGCGTGGCCACACGCGAAGACTTCGACTACGCCAGCGCCGTGCGCCAGGGCTCGCGCATTCGGGTGGCCACCAAGTACACGCACATTGCGCGTCAGCACTTTGCCAACAAGGGTGTGCACGTCGATTTGATCAAGCTGTACGGCTCGATGGAACTGGCGCCGCTGACCGGCCTGGCCGACGCCATCGTTGACCTGGTGTCCACCGGCAGCACGCTCAAAGCCAATCACCTGGTAGAGGTGGAACACTGCCTCGACATCAGCGCGCGGCTGGTCGTCAACCCGGCTGCGCTGAAGTTGAAGCGGCTGGCGTTGCGACCCTTGATCGATGCTTTTGAGCAGGCGGTGGGGGTGCGGTCATGAAGGCCGAAGGGCTGCACGCCGGGGTCGATCCAGCCGTGGTCGCCATCACGCGCCTGAGCACTGCCGATGCCGGCTTCGATGCGGCGCTGGCCCGGCTGCAGCACGGGTCTGCAGAGACCGACGCGGGCATCGAGGCCCGTGTGGCCGACATCATCGAAGCCGTGCGCACACGCGGCGACGCTGCGGTGCTGGAATTCACACAGCGCTTCGACCATCTGCAGGCCCACCGCGTGGCCGACCTGGAGATCGGTGCTGCTGAATTGCAAGCCGCGTTCAACAGCCTGCCCAGCGCGCAAAGCCAGGCGCTGCAAGCGGCGGCTGAGCGGGTGCGTGCTTATCACCTGCGCCAGCTGGACGCCTGCGGCCGCAGTTGGCAGTACCGTGACGCCGACGGCACGCTCCTGGGCCAGAAAGTGACGCCGCTGGACCGGGTTGGCATTTACGTGCCGGGCGGCAAAGCGGCTTACCCCAGCAGTGTGTTGATGAATGCGCTGCCGGCGCAGGTGGCCGGCGTGGGTGAGGTGGTGATGGTGGTGCCCACACCGGGCGGTGAAAAAAGCGCGCTGGTGCTGGCGGCCGCCCATGTGGCCGGTGTGCACCGCGTGTTCACCATCGGTGGTGCGCAGGCCATCGCGGCTTTGGCCTACGGCACCGTCACCGTTCCGCGCGTGGACAAGATCACCGGCCCCGGCAATGCTTATGTGGCCAGCGCCAAACGCCGTGTCTTCGGCCAGGTCGGCATCGACATGATTGCCGGCCCCAGTGAAATCTTGGTGCTGGCCGACGGCAGCACGCCGGCCGACTGGGTGGCGATGGACCTCTTCAGCCAGGCCGAACATGACGAACTCGCGCAGAGCATCCTGCTCTGCCCCGACGCGGCCTACCTCGACGCCGTGCATGCCGCTATCAACCGCCTGCTGCCCACACTGCCGCGGCATGAAGTGATTCGTGCCAGCCTGCAGGGCCGGGGTGCGTTGATCCACACCCGCAACATGGAAGAAGCGTGTGCCATCAGCAACCGCATCGCGCCCGAGCACCTGGAAGTCAGTTCGCAAGACCCGCAGCGCTGGGAACCGCTGTTGAAACATGCTGGCGCCATCTTCCTGGGTGCCTACACCAGCGAAAGCCTCGGCGACTATTGCGCCGGCCCCAACCACGTGTTGCCCACGGCGGGCACCGCACGCTTCAGTTCGCCGTTAGGCATCTACGACTTTCAGAAACGCAGCAGCCTGATTGAAGTCAGCGAGGCTGGTGCGCAGGTGCTGGGCCCGATCGCCGTTGCGCTGGCTTATGGCGAAGGCTTGCAGGCCCACGCCCGCGCCGCCGAGTTGCGCCTGAATGGCCAGCCCGCAGCCGCCCGTGCGGCGCTGGATTTCAGCGTGCAGCCGGTTGACGGCGACAACCTGGACGCGGTTTTGAAACTGGCCGTCGCGCCGGGGCAAAAACACCTGGTGGCCACGCCCGAACGTTCGCTGGCCCAAGTGGCTTATGAACCGGCCGGCCGTGCCTTGGCGATGTTTGACGGTGCTCAGGCGGTCGGCATGCTGCTGCTGTACGACGCCCGCCTGGACAAGAAAAGGCCGGCCGACCAGCTGGTCGTGTGGCGCATCTTGATCGACGCCCAGCATCAGCGACGCGGCCTGGGCCGGCTGGCGATGGCCTGGGTGCTGCAAGAAGCCCGGCGCCTGGGTGTGGCTGAAGTGGGCCTGTCGCATGTGGACGCTTCGGCACATGCCGGCACCTTCTACGAAAAGCTCGGCTTCACTTACACCGGCGAAGTGGACGAGGGTGAGCGCAAGATGCTTCTAAAACTGAAACCAATTTCGGTCGGAGCGAGTTGCACAGGTTGACACGAAGTTCGTGTTGCACTAGAATCGTGCAACACAGTTTCAGTGTTTATTCGCCTGCACATCACGATGAAAAACGTCACCGTCACGATGGAAAACAGCGTTGCCGACTGGGCCCGCATGGAAGCGGCGCGCCGCAACACCAG
>JAYUPP010000354.1:0-3098 GCA_043760045.1 Betaproteobacteria bacterium | reverse complement strand
AGTACCGCAAACTCATAGGCGGCGCGCGCTACGAGCCCGACGAAGAAAACCCGATGCTGGGTTTTCGCGGCGCCAGCCGCTACATCAGCGGTGACTTTGGCGACGCTTTTGCGATGGAGTGCGAAGCGCTGCGCCGTGTGCGCGAAGACATGGGCCTGAGCAACGTTGAGATCATGGTGCCCTTTGTGCGCACCGTGCGCCAGGCGGCTGCGGTCAACCAGATGCTGGCCGACAAAGGCCTGAAGCGGGGTGAAAACGGCTTGCGCATCGTCATGATGTGCGAGGTGCCCAGCAACGCCATTCTGGCCGACCA
Organism: Betaproteobacteria bacterium; assembly: GCA_043760045.1. Classification (GTDB taxonomy): domain Bacteria; phylum Pseudomonadota; class Gammaproteobacteria; order Burkholderiales; family Burkholderiaceae_C; genus Rubrivivax. The sequence goes on along the minus strand of JAYUPP010000354.1, from coordinate 2,785 downwards.
GTTTCTGGAACATTACGACGGCATGTCCATCGGCTCTAACGACCTGACGCAGCTGACACTGGGGCTGGACCGCGAGTCGGGCATCGAACAGCTGACGCAAGACTTCGATGAACGCGACCCGGCTGTGAAGGCACTGATTTCGCGCGCCATCCTGGCTTGCCGCGCGCAGGGCAAATATGTCGGCATCTGCGGCCAGGGGCCGAGCGACCACCCCGACTTCGCCGATTGGCTGGCCGCCGAAGGCATTGTGTCGATGTCGCTCAACCCCGACTCGGTGGTTGAAACCTGGAAGCGGCTGGCAAAGGGCTGATATCCCGCGCGCGGCTGGCACGGCCGGCCCCGTGGGGGTTCACCCTGCGGTGTTACCCAGCCTTCGATGTAGAATCATGGGCTTTCCTTGCTGCACCCGTCATGTTGACGCATCGGGGCAGCTTCATCCTCGGCGTCTGCAAGCAGGCCATTGAGCCCCCCGCAGGCGCTGAAACATCCACAAGGAGACTTCATGCGTCACTATGAGATCGTGCTGCTGATCCATCCGGATCAAAGCGAACAGGTTCCGGCCATGCTGGAACGCTACAAGGGCCTCGTCACCGCAGCGGGTGGCAAGGTGCACCGTGTGGAAGACTGGGGTCGGCGCCAGCTGGCCTACATGATCCAGAAGCTTGCCAAGGCGCATTACCTGTGCCTGAACATCGAGTGCACGGCCGCCACGCTGACTGAGCTGGAAACGGGCTTTCGCTTCAACGACGCCGTGTTGCGCCACCTCACGGTGGGCAAGGCCAAGGCTGAAACCACGCCCTCGATCATGATGAAAGCGGTCGAGCGCGAAGAAGCCCGCAAAGAGCGCCAGGAGGCCACTGCCTGACGGTGTTTTGCCGTTTGCGCGCTGGCGCTGCAGCCTGTTGAACTCGCGGATTCGATCACTTGAATCGCCTTCTTCTGGCCGCCAGCCTGGTGCAGCGAGCAGCGTTGCGTTATACGCCCGCCGGCTTGCCAGCCCTGGACTTGAGCTTGAAGCACGAGTCTGAGGTCAGCGAAGACGGCCAGCCGCGCAAAGTCTCGATGGAGATGAAAGCGGTTGCCATCGGCGCCATCACGCTGCCGCTGCAAACATTGGCGCTGGGCGGTGGGGGTCTGTTTGCAGGCTTCATCACCGCGCAGCGCAACGGCAAAGGCCTGCTGTTCCACATCACCTCGTTTGAAGCCGAAGCGGCGCCTGAAGTTGTTCAGCAACCAGCGCCCACCGCACACAACGAGACCCTGTTATCCGGATCGTTTCAATTCAAGTAGGAGCCCACCATGCCCCCACCACGTGGTAAAGGTCGTTTTTCCAAAGACAAGCGCCCGAAGCGCAACAACCAGTCGCTGCTGTTCCGACGCAAACGTTTTTGCCGCTTCACAGTCGCCGGTGTCACCGAAATCGACTACAAGGAAATTGACACCCTGCGCGATTTCATCAGCGAAAACGGCAAGATCACGCCGGCCCGCCTGACTGGCACACGCGCCTTTTTCCAGCGCAAGCTGACGGTGGCCATCAAGCGCGCGCGTTTTCTGGCGCTGATGCCTTACTCTGACCAGCACAAGGTCTGAGGAGCACACCATGCAAATCATTCTTCTCGAAAAAGTGGGCAAGCTCGGTAACCTGGGCGACGTGGTCAACGTCAAGGCCGGCTACGCGCGCAACTTCCTCATCCCCACGCGCCAGGCCCGCCGGGCCACTGAAAGCGCAATCAAGGAATTTGAGGTCAAACGCGCTGAGCTTGAAAAAGCTGCCGAGGCCAAGCTGTCCGCAGCCAAGGCCGTGGGTGAACAGATAGCCGGCAAAACCGTGCGCGTGGCCCAGAAGGCGGGTGTGGACGGCCGTTTGTTCGGTTCGGTCACCAACGCCGATGTCGCCGCAGCGCTGACCAAGATGGGTACACCCATCGCCAAGGCGCAGGTGCGCATGCCCAATGGTCCCATCAAGACCGTGGGCGAACACCTGGTGTCGGTGTCGCCGCACAGCGACGTGGTGGTTGACGTCACGGTGCAGGTGGTGGCGCAAGCCGACTGAAGTGCGCGGCAAGCGCGTGCAGAGCGTGTGCAGAGCGCCGGGAAAACCCCGGCCTCAGCAAAAAAGGCCGGCTCATGCCGGCTCTTTTTTTTCTTTTTTCTGTTTCACGCAGCGTCCACAAACCGTGCACCTTTCATCCACAGGCTTGCACACAAGGCGGGCGCTCAAAGGCTGTAAAACTGAGCCATGAATACCGCATTCGATAACCGCGACACCAGCACCACCACCAGCACCACGGCGGGCGCCAAAGACGACGAGGTGTCGCGCCTGCGTGTGCCACCGCACTCGGTAGAGGCCGAACAGAGTGTGCTCGGCGGCCTGCTGCTGGACAACCTGGCCTGGGACCGGGCCGCAGAGCTGCTGAACGAATCTGACTTCTACCGCTATGAACACCGGCTGATCTTCACGGCCATGGCGGCGCTGGTCACGCACAGCAAACCGGCCGACGTGATCACGGTGTTTGAGCAGCTGCAAAGCCTGGGCAAGGCCGAAGACAGCGGCGGCCTGGCGTACTTGAATGCGCTGGCACAAAGCGTTCCCAGTGCCGCCAACATGCGGCGTTATGCAGAGATCGTGCGCGAACGCGCCATCCTGCGCAAGCTGATTGCGGCCAGTGACGACATTGCCACTTCAGCCTTCAACCGCGAAGGCCGCGCAGTGCCGCAAATCCTGGACGAGGCCGAGAGCAAGATCCTGAAAATCGGCGAAGAAGGCTCACGCCAGCGCCAGGGT
>JAYUPP010000353.1:0-3101 GCA_043760045.1 Betaproteobacteria bacterium | reverse complement strand
TCGACCCCATGCTCAGCGCCGTGTGGGCCGACCCGCCCAGCACGCGACTCAAGAAGATCTGGGGCATTGGCCACGCGCTGCGCGCCACCGACCGCGCGCTGGAGGTTTTGCACGGCGCCTATGAACGCGCCATCCGCTGGCTGTTTTCCAGCCGCCGCTGGGCGCTGCCGCTGCCTGTGTATGCCCACCGTTTTGATGCCCGGCAGCAGCGCGACAAAAACAGCCCCCGCCGGTGGCGCCGCGCCACCTTCACGCCGCGTGCGGTGGTCGTGGGCGTGGGCCTTGTCAGCTTCGTGGCGGCGTTAGGCCTGGCGCCGCTGGTGGGCACCGAATTTGTGCCGCAGGCCGATGAAGGTTTTACGCAACTGGCACTGCGCATGCCGGTGGGCAGCAGCCTGCAGCGCACCGATGCCAAGGTGCGGCAGGTCGAAGAGATCATCAGCACCGTGCCCGAGATAGCCAACATTGCCACCTGGGTGGGCGGCGCCGGGCAGCGCAACCAGGCCTGGCTGAACATTTCTTTGAAGCCGCGCACTGAGCGCCAGCGCAGCCAGAAGCAGGTGGAAGATGCCATGCGCGCGATGATTGCCAAGGTGCCCGGCACCGACGCCAGCGTGGGCTTCAACCGGCCCATTTACGTGGCCATCTTGGGCAGCGACGCCGAAGGCCTGGCGCGCGTGGCGAATTCATTTGCCGAACAGGTGAAAAAGATACCCGGTGCGGTGGACGTGGAAAGCAGCGTGAAGCCGGGTTTGCCGGCCTATGCCGTGCGCCTGAAGCCCGACGCGGTGCGTGAACTGGGCCTGACGGCGCCGCAGCTGGCCGGCAGCTTGCGCGCCTATGTCAATGGTGAAACTGCGACTTGGTGGACCACCCCCGACGGCGATCAGGTGGACGTGGTGCTGCGCCTGAACGAGGCCGAACGCCAGCGCCTGCATCAACTGCGTGGCCTGCCGGTGGCCTTCGCCAAAGACGGCACGCCCATCAGCCTGGAAGCGGTGGCCGACATTGAAACAGTGTTCAACCCCGAAATCATTCGCCGCCAGAACCTGCAGCGCCGCGAAGCGGTATTTGCCGGTGTGCAGGGCCGCAGCGCGGGGGATGTGGGCGACGACGTGCAGCAGTTGATCAAAACAACCGTGCTGCCCCCGGGCTACAGCTTTGACGTCGGCGGCCAGATGCAGCAGCAGGCCGAGGCTTTCTCGGGGCTGTTATGGGCGATGGCGCTGGCGGTGATCTTCATCTACATCGTGCTCGCCAGCCAGTTTGGCAGTTATCTGCAGCCCATCGCCATCATGGCCAGCCTGCCGCTGGCGCTGATAGGCGTCATGCTGGCGCTGCTGCTGTGGGGCAGCACGCTGAACATCTTCAGCATGATCGGCCTCGTGATGCTGATGGGCCTGGTGACAAAAAACGCAATTTTGCTGGTGGACTTTGCCAACCAGGCGCGCAAGGCGGGTGCCACCGTGCCAGAAGCGTTGTTGCAAGCGGGTTTGATCCGCCTGCGGCCCATCATCATGACCACGATGGCGATGGTGTTTGGCATGTTGCCGATGGCGCTGGCCTTCAACGAAGGCGGCGAAATACAGGCCCCGATGGGGCGCGCCATCATCGGCGGCATCATCACCAGCACACTGCTCACGCTGCTGGTGGTGCCGGTGCTCTACAGCTACCTGGTGCGCGAACGCAAGCCTGTGCATCAACCCGAAACCGCACCGCCGGCTTACCACTGCCTATAAAAGACACCGGCCTTCTTGTGGGTGCCGGTCAGATGTCGAGCACCAGGCGCCGCGTTTTCGAGCGCGAGCAGCACACGGTGATGGTGCGGTTGGCGGCCTTCTGGGTGGCGGTCTGCACGTGGTCGCGGTGGTCGGGCATGCCGGCTATCACCTTGGTCACGCAGGTGCCGCAGACACCGGACTGGCACGACATGCGCACCGGGATGCCGTGCGCGATCAGCTTGTCGGCAATGCGTTCGCCCGGCTGCACCAGGAACGTGACCTGGCTGCGCGCCGCGACGACCGTGAACGGCGCGCCATCGGTGTTCACTTCCGCGCCAAAGCGTTCCAGATGCACCGAGTCTTCAAGCCAGCCCAGCCGCTGCGCCGCTGCGGTGACGAAGTCCATGAAGCCGTTCGGCCCGCAGACGTAAAGGTGGTGGTCGGGCGACGGCGCGGCCAGCACGGCGTCGATGCGCAGGTGCTGCGCTGCAGGGCCGTCGTCCAGGTGCACCTGCACGCGTGGGCCGAAGCTCTGCAGTTCGTTCAGGAACGCGAGCCGCGCCGCGCTGCGCCCGCAATAGTGCAGCTCGAAGCTGCGGCCCGCGTCACGCAGCGCGTGCGCCATGGCCAGGATGGGTGTGATGCCAATGCCGCCTGCAAACAGCAGCGTGTGTGCGGCGTTCATGCGCAACGGGAAGTGGTTGCGCGGGCGACCGATTTCGAGCACCTGGCCGACGTGCAAGCGCGCATGCACCGCCGCCGAGCCGCCGCGTGAATGCGGGTCCAGCAGCACGGCAAGCCGGTAGCGGCCGCGCGCGGCCGGGTCGCTGGCAATCGAATACTGACGCAGCAATTCGCTGCTGAGGTGCACGTCCACGTGCGCGCCAGGCTCGAAGGGCGGCAGTGGCATGCTGTCGGCACTTTCGAGCTCGAGCGCCACGATGTCCTGGGCGACCATGCTGCGCGATGCCACGCGCACCGTGAGCGTCTCGCGCTCGGGCGCAGCGGCTGTCTCGGCGGTTTCGGCGGTATCGGTGGTGTCGGTGGAATGACCCACCGCGTCGTCAGCTTCGACGACCACCGGCAGCGACGCGTAGGCGCGGATCGTGTTGTTCATCGCCACCACCGGCGCGCCGGCCAGCGCGATGGTTTTCACGCGCCGCGCCAGCGACTGCAGCAGGCTCACGATTTCCAGCCGCGCCAGGTGCATGCCCATGCACATGTGCACGCCCGAGCCGAAGCCCAGGTGGTCGTGCACGTCGCGTGTGACGTCGAAGCGCTCGGGGTCGGCGAACTTGCGTTCGTCGCGGTTGGCCGATGCGTACATCACGAGCACGCGTGCACCCTGCGGGATGGTCACGCCGGCCATCTGCGAGTCTT
>JAYUPP010000352.1:0-3105 GCA_043760045.1 Betaproteobacteria bacterium | reverse complement strand
GGGTTGCGGTCAGGCGCCTACTTCGATGCCGCGGCAGCGGGCGCGGCCGCAACGGCCGCAGCTGCTGGCGGCGCGCCGAAGTAACGCGTGTAGATCTGCGTGTAGCTGCCGTCGGCCTTGATGTCGGCCAGCCCCTTGTTCATCTTGCCCAGCAGTTCAGAGTTTCCCTTCTTGAAGGCAATGCCGTATTGCTCGGGCACAAATTCCTTGTCGGCCACGGTCTTGAACTTGCCGCCCGGGTTGTTGGCCACGTAATGCACGATGACGCCGTTGTCGGCCACCACGGCATCCACACCGCCCGCTTCCAGCTCTTTCAACGCCAGCGGGGTGCTCTCGAAGCGCTTGATGTTGGTGCTGGTTTTGCCCTGCAGCTTGCTCACCGCTTCGTCGCCGGTGGTGCCGGTTTGCACACCCACCTTCAGGCTTTTCAGCGCCGCAAAACCGTTGACCTTGCTGTTGTCCTTCACCGCAATCAGCTGCTGCGCGTCGAAGTAAGGCGTGCTGAAGTCCATCGTCTGCTTGCGTTCTTCGGTGATGGTGACGGCTGACACCACCATGTCGCGGTCGCCCTGGCCCCGCGCGTTGAAGATGCCTTCCCAAGGCGTGTTGACCAACTTCACTGCAACGCCGGCCTTGGCTGCTGCGGCTTTCACGACGTCGATGTCGAAGCCGACGATTTCGCCCTTTTCATTCTGGCTTTCGAACGGTGCGTAGGCAGCGTCAGTGCCCACCACGTAGACCTTGGCAGCGGCTGCTACCGGCGGCGAAGCGGCTGGCGCCGTGGCCACCGGTGGTGTCTCTTTTTTGCCGCAGGCCGCCAGCAGCAGGGCGGTGGTGATGACGGCGGCGGACTGAACCCAGAGGCGGCGATTGAAGGCGTGGTGCATGGTGGGTGAGAGGTCAAAGCAGAGGTGAATAACAGTGTAAGGCGACGGCAGATTCAATTCCGCTCGGCCGTTTCAATCGGGGGATCAATCAGGCCATGAGAGCGCGGCCAGCTCTTCAGCGGTGAAGCCGGCGCGGGCCCGCGCTTCCAGGTTGAAGGGCGGCTTCGGCCGCGGCGCGCGGTGCTGACGGGCCAGCGTACGGTAGTGCTGCACCGGGTCGAGCTTGTCGCGCTGACACAGCCAGCGGTACCAGTGGTTGCCGATGGCCACATGGCCCACTTCGTCGCGCAGGATGGTGTCCAGTATGGCCACCGCGCGCAGGTCGCCGGCCTTGCGCAGCTTGTCTTGCATGGGGGGCGTGGCGTCCAGGCCGCGGGCCTCCAGCGTGCGCGGCACCAGCGCCATGCGCGCGGTGAGGTCGCCTGCGGTGGCGGCCGTCATCAGCCACAGGCCGTCGTGCGCGGAGAAGTCGCCATAGCTGCAACCCAGCGTGGCCAGGTGTTCAGTCAGCAAACTGAAGTGCTGTGCTTCTTCATGCGCCACGCGCAGCCAGTCGCGGTAATAGGCGCTGGGCATGCCGGCAAAGCGCCACACCGCGTCCAGCGCCAGGTTGATGGCGTTCAGCTCAATGTGCGCCACAGCGTGCAGCAGCGCCGCGCGGCCTGCGGGCGTGAAAGGCGAGCGGTGTTTGACTTCTGCCGGTGGCACCAGCAGGGGGCGGCTGGTGCGGCCCGGCAAAGCGGCGTCACAGAACAGCGCTGCCTGGGGGTGAAGCGTTGCGTCTATGGCCGGGTGCAAAGCCAGCGCCGCAGCGGCCTTCTGCGCCGGCTCAGTAATCTGCAAGGCCTGCAGCGCGGCCATTCGAAGCTCCATCTTTAGAATTATCGACTTGAACCTTTGTTTCTTTGTTGAACCCACACCTTTGTTGCCCCTGGTGGGCTGAAAGCCTGCTGCCATGGCCATTTATCAATTCGGCGATGACGCCCCGGAACTCGACCCCAGCGCCTGGGTGGCCGACAGCGCGCAAGTGCTGGGCCGCGTGCGCATGGGTGCCCACAGCAGCGTGTGGTACGGCGCGGTGCTGCGCGGCGACAACGAGTGGATCACGCTGGGTGCGCGCACCAATGTGCAAGAGGGCTGCGTGCTGCACACCGACCCCGGCTTCCCGTTGAACCTGGGTGACGAAGTGACGGTGGGGCACCAGGCGATGCTGCACGGCTGCACCGTGGGTGAAGGCACGCTGATCGGCATTCAGGCGCTGGTGATGAATGGCGCGAAGATCGGCAAAAACTGCCTGGTGGGCGCCGGCGCCATCGTCACCGAGGGCAAAGAATTTCCGGACAACTCGCTGCTTCTCGGCACGCCGGCCAAGTGGGTGAAAGCGCTGTCGGCCGAACAGGTCGGCAGGCTGAAAGACGCCGCTGCGCAATATGTGCAGAAGGCGCAGCGCCACCGCACCCAGGTGAAAAAAATCGCTTGATGGGCACGCTGAAAAAATTCATCTTCGAAGGCTTGCCGGTGCGCGGCATGCTGGTGCGCCTGACGGGCAGCTGGCAAGAAGGGCTGCGGCGCCGGCAAGGCGCGCGTGTGCACCCACCCGAAGTGCGGGCGCTGCTGGGCGAGATGGCGGCAGCGGGTGTGCTGATGCAGGCCAACATCAAATTCAACGGCGCGCTGGTGTTGCAGGTGCATGGCGACGGCCCGGTGAAACTGGCGGTGGCCGAAGTGCAAAGCGACCTGAGCTTTCGCACCACCGCCACCGTGGTGGGTGAGGTGCCAAGCGGGGCGCAGCTACAAGCGCTGCTGAACGTGCACGGCCAGGGCCGCTGCGCCATCACGCTGGACCCGCGCGACAAACTGCCGGGGCAGCAGGCTTACCAGGGCGTGGTGCCACTTTTTGGTGACCAGCGTGAACCGCTGCAGCAGGTGCAGCAGGTGCTGGAGCACTACATGCTGCACTCGGAACAGCTCGACACGCGGCTGGTCCTGGCCGCCAACGATGAAGTGGCCGCAGGCTTGCTGATACAGCGCATGCCGGTGCAAGGCGCGGGCAATCTGGCGGGCAGTGCGGGCAGTGCGGGCAGTGCAGCGGCGCGGCGCAACGAAGACGACATCGGCCTGGACGAACATTACAACCGCATCGCGCTGCTGGCGGCCACGCTGACGCGTGAAGAGCTGCTGACGCTGGCGGTGGACGACATCCTGCATCGCTTGTTCT
>JAYUPP010000351.1:0-3106 GCA_043760045.1 Betaproteobacteria bacterium | reverse complement strand
CTGATGCTGAGGGCGGCCGCAGCGGGGGGCGTGGGCGTGGTGGCTGCAGGGTCTGGCGAGTCGCTGCAAGCTGACAGCGCCGCCAAGGCCACGGTGGTGAGTGCGGCAATGGCTGCCGGTGATGACTGATGGGCCTTCATGGTCGCTGAACTCCTTGGTGTTTGGGGTTTTCGCCAAAGGCCCGGTCAGCCTGCCAGCGAGGCCAGACGGTAGTCAAACGCACCAGGGGTTGCATCGTCAGCATGATTGACGGCGGCCGCTGCAGCGCAAAGTTGGGTCGCCATGACTTGACCGTGGGTTGCGCGCACGGCCAGACTCGCGGCTTCCGCGGGGCCGGTAGCCTCGCCCCACCCCACGCAGCACCAGAAGGCCATCAATGGGCAAAAACAAAGCTTCAAAGAGCAGCGCCAGCAAGGCGGGCACACTCGGCAAGGCCGAGTACCTGGACGAGCTGGCGCCGCTGGAACTGGAACTCAACCAGATGGCCAACTGGGTGCAAACCACCGGCAAGCGGCTGCTGGTCGTCATCGAAGGGCGCGACACCGCCGGCAAGGGCGGCGTCATCAGTGCCATTACAGACACGCTGAACCCGCGCCAGTGCCACGTGGTGGCCCTGCCCAAACCCACCGAGCGTGAACGCACGCAGTGGTACTTTCAACGTTATGTGCCGCACCTGCCGGCGGCCGGCGAGATCATGTTGTTCGACCGCAGCTGGTACAACCGCGCCGGTGTGGAGCGGGTGATGGGCTTTTGCACCGAAGCAGAAAACAAGGCCTTTTTGAAGCAGGCCCCGGCTTTTGAGAAGCTGCTGGTGGACGACGGCATCCTGCTCTACAAATATTGGCTCACGGTGGACCAGGCGAAGCAGGAAGAGCGTTTTGCCGAACGGCTGGAAGACCCGCTGAAACGCTGGAAGCTGAGCCCCATCGACCTGAAAGCGCGCGAAAAGTACGCCGACTACACGGCCGCGCGCCACACCATGCTGAAGGCCACGCACACCGACCATGCGCCGTGGACGCTGGTGAACTTCAACGACCAGCGGCGCGGCCGGCTGGCGCTGATACGCCACCTGCTTGGCGCCCTGCCCGACCACACCGTGGCGGCGCAACCGCTGGTGTTTCCGCCCCTGGCGGCCGAGCCTTTGAAAGAGCAGTTCAAAGGTGGGTTGAAGCCGATTTGACCGCCGCCGCAGGCAGGGCGCTTCAGCGTCCCGTGGCAGCCACCAGCGCCGCAACGTGCCCCGCCAGTGCCGGCGGCAGTTGCGCCCACTCAAAACGCCAGTTCCAGTTGCCCTCTGCGGTGCCCGGCCGGTTCATGCGGTGTTCACTGCCCAGGCCCAGCAAGTCTTGCAGCGGCGCCAGCGCCATGCGCGCCGCTGAGGCGCAGGTGCAGCGCAGCAGCGCCTGCGCCACGTCGTCAGCGCCGGTGGCGCCCGTGTAGGTGCACAGGCGCGCACGTTGCTCGGGCGTGGCGCTGTCCCAGAAGCCGCGCACGGTGTCGCTGTCGTGGCTGCTGGTGTAGGCGAGGCCGTGCGGCACGTGGTTGTGGGGCAGGAACGGGTGGTTTGCGTCCTCAGACAAAAAGGCTTCGTAGACGATGCGCATGCCGGGCAAGCCAAAACGGTCGCGCAGTGCAATCACATCGGGCGTTATCAAACCCAGGTCTTCGGCGACGATGGGCAGCGGCTCGTGCTCTGCTGAATCTGAATCTGCACGCGCATGGGCATGGGCACGCGCATGGGCATGGGCATGTGCATGTGCACCTGCACCGGCAGCCTGCCCTGCATCGCAGCAGGCCAGCGCCGCACGCAAGGCTTCAAACAGTGCCTGCCCCGGCGCCGCCACCCAGCGCCCTGCACGCGCAGTGGGCGCGCCAGCCGGTATTTCCCAGCAGTCCGCAAAACCGCGAAAGTGGTCGATGCGCACCACGTCGGCCAGCGCCAGCGCCCGCCGTAGCCGCGCCACCCACCAGGCAAAACCTTCATCCTGCATGCGCTGCCAACGGTACAGCGGGTTGCCCCAGCGCTGGCCGTCGGGGCTGTGGGCGTCGGGCGGCACCCCGGCCACCACGGTGGGCTGGTGGTGGTTGTCCAGCCAGAACAAGTCGGGCCGCGCCCACACTTCGGCGCTGTCGTGCGCCACAAAGATGGGCAGGTCGCCCATCAGTTGCACGCCGCGCCGGTGCGCGTGGCGGCGCAGCGCCTGCCACTGGTTGTCAAAACACCATTGCACAAAGCAGTGCGTGCTGATGGCCTTGGCATGCTGCTGGCGGGCTGCAGCCAGCGCGGCGGGGTTGCGCTCGGCCAGCGCCTGGGCCCACTGCCACCAGGGCCGGCCTTCGTGGGCGTCTTTGAGGGCTGCGAACAAAGCCCATTCGGGCAGCCACTGCGCCTGGCGTTCACACCACTGGGCAAACGTGTTGCGCTGCGTTGCCAAGGCATGCGCGAAGAAACCAGCGGCCGCCGCTTGCAGCTGCTGCCAGCGCCAGCGGGTGGCCACACCGTGGTCGGCACGCCGGGTTTCAAAAGCCGGCGGCGCAGGCAGTTGCAGCCAGCCCAGCGCGGCCAGCGGCTCCAGCGCCACCATCCAGGCGCTGCCGGCAAAAGCTGAAGGGCTTTGATAAGGCGAGTCACCCGGCCCCACCGGGTTCACCGGCAAGGTCTGCCACACCTTGATGCCGGCGCTGGCCAGCCAGTCCACAAAACGCCAGGCCTCAGGGCCCAGGTCACCCAGGCCGTGCGGGCCGGGCAGGCTGGTGATGTGCAGCACCACGCCGGCGCTGCGTTGTTTCATCAGCAATGGCGGTTTGGGCTTTGCGGCGGTGGCTGCGGGTTCGGTCATAAAACGCGTGATCGGCTGTGTAGTAATGCTACAGCCGCAAGCCCTGTGTGCACCCCCGTGCCCTGCTGAATGGCGGGGTCAACGCCCATTGTTCGGGCCGGGCCGGGCTTGTATATTGATTACATCAAGTGCGGCTGCGCAAGGGGCCCATGCAGCCTGGAGACCCGCGCGGTGGCCGAAGTCAAACTGTCCGGGGTCGGCAAGGCCTACGGCGAAGTCAAGATACTCAAAGACATTCACCTGCTCATCCATGACGGCGAGTTCAT
>JAYUPP010000350.1:0-7997 GCA_043760045.1 Betaproteobacteria bacterium | reverse complement strand
CCTGCCCTGGACACAAAATCTCACCAAGCCTAACCCGAAAAATCTGCACCACATGAACAACACCCTGGAACTGACCGGCCATGGCCCGGTGATTCCCGTCATCGTCATCCAACGGCTGCAAGATGCGGTGCCGATGGCGCAAGCGCTGGTGGCTGGTGGTGTGAAAGTGCTGGAAGTGACGCTGCGCACACCGGTGGCGCTGCAGGCCATTGAAGCCATCGCACGCGCGGTGCCCGAGGCCATCGTCGGTGCCGGCACCGTGCGCAGCGCCGCCGACGCGCGTGCGGCCAAAGACGCCGGCAGTGCTTTTGCGGTCAGCCCGGGCTACACCGCCGAAGTGGGCGCGGCCTGCCGCAGCGCTGGCCTGCCGCTGCTGCCGGGCGTGGCAACCGCCAGTGAAGTGATGGCTGCGCAGGCCGCTGGGCTGCTGTTCCTGAAGTTTTTCCCGGCCACGGCGGCGGGCGGCATACCGATGCTGAAAGCGCTGGCCGGGCCCTTCCCCGACGTCGTGTTTTGCCCCACCGGCGGCATCACTGTTGAAACCGCACCGCAGTTCCTGGCGCTGCCCAACGTCAAGGTGTGTGGAGGTTCCTGGTTGACACCGGGCGATGTGGTGGCCGCAAGCGACTGGGCACGCATCACCCAACTGGCGCGGCAGGCGCAGGCGCTGCGGCGCTGAAAGCCGCACCGTCAACTGCGCCGCATCAGGACTGCAGCGTCAACGCCGCTGCATCGACGCAGTTGCGTCAACGCCGCTGCTTCACACCCGTGCCATCAATGCCGCCACGGCCTGCGCACTGCGGTCGCCCTGCTGCAAGCCCTGCACCACGCCAGCGTGGTTGTCAGCGGTGTGGTTCTGGTGCAGTTTGTACTTGCCCACCAGCCGCTGCACTGGCAGTTCAATGCCCACGATGGCGCGCAGCATCTGCTGCACATAGTCGTCGGGTGCATCACTCACCGCCCAGGGCTTGGGCTGGGCGCTTTCATGGTGTTGGGTCAGGCGCGACACCAGTGCGTGCAGCCAGTCTGCACTCTCGGTCACCAGCAGCGTGCCGTGTGCGTGCACCACGGCGTAGTTCCAGGTTGGCACCACCTTGTGCGTGGCCGCTTTGGCGGGGTACCAGTTGGGGCTGACGTAGGCCTGCGGGCCCTGGAACACCGCCAGCACCGCCTGGCCTGCCGCCGCCCGCCACAGCGGGTTGGCGCGCGCCACATGGCCACGCAAGGTGTTCGACGCGGCGTCGTATTCCAGCGGAATGTGGTCGGCCGTCAGACCGTCGGTGCTGCTCGTCACCAGCGTGGCCAGCGGGTGTTCAAGCATCAACTGGTGCAGCGCGGCGCGGTCGGGCTGCTCGAAGTGTTTGGGCAGGTACATGCGGCGCCTTTCGCGGGCTGGGCTTGGCTCGTCCCTTGAAGGGAGAGGGCGTGAATCTCGTGTCTACCAACTTCCGGTGTTCGGCATCGAAACCCAGGGCTCGGCGGGCGGCAGCGCCGGGCCGTCTTGCAGCAGTTCGATCGACACCTGGTCGGGTGAGCGCACAAAAGCCATGCGGCCGTCGCGCGGCGGGCGCAGGATGATCACGCCGTGCTGCTGCAGCCGGGCGCAAGCGGCATAGATGTCGGGCACCGCATAAGCCAGGTGGCCGAAGTTGCGGCCCCCGGTGTAAACCTCGGCCGTGCCGTCGGCGGCGGGCCAGTTGTGGGTCAGTTCCACCTGCGCCGCGTGGTTGCCGGGCGCAGCCAGAAACACCAGCGTGAAACGGCCGCCTTCGTTGTCTTTTCGGGACAGCAGTTCCAGCCCCAGCGCATCGCGGTAAAACCGCAAAGAGGCTTCGATGTCGGTCACGCGGACCATGGTGTGCAGGTATTTCATGGCGCTGATTGTTGCAGCTTGTGCGGCCCGGTTTTAACCTGCGGGCGCGGCCACAAACACTGCAACAAACACTGCAACAAACAACAGCTGGGCCCACGGCCCTTGTTCCTCAAACTGGACCATCCCACCCCCATATGACGACGCGAAACTTTGCAGACCTGGTGCGCGACCTGCGCACGCGGCGCACGGTGGGCGACCGCCCACCGGTGCTGTTGCTCGGTGCCGGTGCCTCGGTGGATGCCGGCATCGGTGCCATGCCCGAGCTGATCAAGTTTTTCGATTGCGACAGCTTCGAGTCCTTCCTCACCGCCATCGACACCGTGAGCAGCGCCGAGCGTTACCGCTATCTCGCCCAGTTCCTGCAGACACGCTCACCCGACACGGTGACGCCCGGCTACCAGGCGTTGGCCACACTGTGCGCGCAGAACTATTTCGACCTCGTGCTAACGACCAACATGGACCCGCTGCTGGACGATGCACTGGCGGCGGCACGGTTGTGGCGGCGTGACTACTTGCTGCTCGTCAACGGCATCGTGCGGCCGGACCGCCTGAAAACGCTGCTGCTGGGGCAGAGCCCGCGCGTGAAGGTATTGAAACTGCACGGCGACCTGTTCCAGCGTTACATGGCCTGGACCCTTGATGAGATGGACAGCTTTGTCGGCGAAGTTGCCGGCCCACTGGCTGCGGCAGTTGACGGGCGCGACTTCCTGGTCGTTGGCTACAGCCTGCGCGACGCACGCGTTCGCCAGCTGGTGGAAGCAGCGAGCGGCGCCGTGTGGTTCACGCATCCTTTGGCCACGCCGGCGCATCTGCTGGCAGCCGGCGGCACGCCGCTGGCGGGGTTGCGTTCGGTGGTGGCGCCCGAGTGCAGCTTCGAAAGAATCTTTCCGGCGCTGCTGGCTGCTTTGGGACCCGCCACAGCTGCGCCGCCAGCGGCCGCGCCGCGCGGGCGCAGTGCGTCCGCCGTCCAGCCACCGAGCGCACCCGCCCAGCCGGCAGCGCAATCGGTGCATGCCGATGCCGCAGCAACAAGTGCGCTGCAGAGCACAGCAGACAAACCACAGGCCCGAACGATCGACGACTTGACGGCGGCGGTGCTGGCCCTGGTGAACGACCAGGGCGTGGCCGGGGCGACTGCTTTTTTGTTGGAGTCGCCCCGGGTCATCGTGTGCGACAAGTTTGGCGCCTTCGGGCGGACAAAGAGAAAGTCTCTCGTCATTGAAAGCAACGGCGAGCGTTACGACGCACGCGTGCTGCACGTGGGCAGCCATGCCTTTGGGCCGCTGGTGCTGGAAGTACCGCCGGCGCTGAGGGCACGTGGGCTGGCGCTGGCGCAGGCCCCTGCTGTGGCCACCCAGGCCGTGCATGTGGCAGTTCAGGCGGGCGCGCGCCAAGGCTTGAGCGACGGCGTGGTGCGCGGGGCCGTCGGCCCTGTGGTCATCGCGCCCATTCCCAAGCCTGTGGCCGGGCTTGTGGAACTGCAGTGCGTGGTCGCCCCGGGCTCTTCAGGCGCACCTGTGGTTGATGATGGGTCGATGGCCGTCATCGGATTCATCGTTGCCGGCAGCAGTGACCCCGACAACCCACGCTCGTTCATGTTTCCGGCCAGCGCGTGGGTGCAGGGGCTGGTGGAGATTGGCAAGTGAAGCGGCGCGCGGACCTTGCGCGTTGAAGTCAGGCGCCGGGCCGTTGCGGTTCAGTGGGGCCAGCGGAGCGCGCAGGCTTGGCATCAAACACCAGGCAGGTGGTGCTGCCGTGGGCGTACAGCTTGCCGTCGGGGCCTTCCAGCCGCGCCTCGGCGGTGGCTGTCTGCCCGCCGACGTGTATGACACGGCCGATGGCGCGCACGCGCTGCACCTCGGGCGTTAGTGCGCGCACGAGATTGACCTTCAGTTCCAGCGTGGTGTAGGCCTTGCCCGCCGGCATGCAGGTGTGCACGCTGCAGCCCAAAGCCGAGTCCAGCAGCGTGGCGTACCAGCCGCCGTGCACGCCGCCCATCGGGTTCAGGTGCCCGGGCCCGGGGGTGCCCTGGAAGATGGCCACCCCTTCGCTCATCTCAACCGGCATGAAGTTCATCGTCTTGCCGATGGTGGCAAAGGGCATTTCACCGCGCAGCATGGCCTGCAACTAATGCAGGCCGGTCAGGCTGGCCACGGCTGCAGGGTTCATGGGGACCACACCCTCAACTTGCGCCCAGCGCTGGCGCAAGTCTTGTTCCAGCGCCAACCAGGCTTGCAGCGTTTCATTCATGCAGCACCGTCCGTTTTTACTTGCGTTTTTACTTGCGTTTTTACTTGCGCATTTACTTGCGTATTTACTTGCATATGCAACCATATCACAGGACACTTTCGGAGGATGAAAGCTGCCGCGCCCACGGGCTGCACCAACCTGAAGCTGAAGCAGGCCAGCCGGCTGGTGTCGCGCCACTACGAGGCTTACCTGGCCCCCACCGGACTGCTGAAAACGCAGTATTCGCTGCTGTCTTTTGTGGTCAAGATGGGCCCGGTGCGCTGCACCGACCTGGCCACCGCGATGCAGCTGGGCGCGTCCACCACCACGCGCAACCTGCAGCCGCTGGCGGCACGTGGGCTGCTGCAGTTGAGCCCTGGCGCCGATGCACGCAGCCGTTTGGTGCAGGCCACGGCCGACGGCATCGCCTTGCGTGAGCAGGCTCAAAAAGCGTGGAAACGGGCGCAGCTGGCGCTGAACGCACAGCTGGGTGCCAACCGCGTGGCGGCGCTGCACGCGCTGCTGGACGGCTGCATCGAAGACCTGACCCACACCGAGGCAACACCATGAACACCACCCCCGCCACCACCACCACCCCGCCGCCGCTGCGCCCCTTGTTGCTGGTGCTGGTGGCAGCGGCCGGCATCTTTGCGCTGACCATGGGCGCGCGCCAGTCGATGGGCCTGTTCCTGGGCAACCTGAACAGCAGCACCGGCCTGGGCATTGCCAGCATCAGCCTGGCGTTTGCTTGCGGCCAGCTCGCGTGGGGTTTGACGCAGCCACTGGCCGGCATCGTGGCCGACCGCTGGGGGCCGGGGCGGGTGCTGGTGGTGGGCATTTTGCTGTTGACGCTGGGCACCTGGTTGATACCGCAGATGCGCAGCACCGCAGGCTTGATCCTGGCCATCGGCGTGCTGGCTGCCGGTGGCGCCGGCATGGCCGGGCCTTCGGTGTTGATGGCCGCCACCACGCGGCTGGTGGCGCCCGCCAAACGCGCCATGGCCGCTGGCGTGGTGAATGCCGGGGGCTCGTTTGGGCAATTCATCTTTGCGCCGGTGGCGCAGGCCATCACCACCGCGTCAGGCTGGGTGGTGGCGGTGCAGTCGCTGGCCTTCATCGTGCTGCTGGCCTTGCCGGCGGCTTGGGCGTTGCGCGGTGCGCCGGCGGCGGCGCTGCCGGGTGCCGCAACGGCACCCCGCCTGAGCACGCGTGCTGCGGTGGCGCAGGCCTTGGCCGACCCCAGTTTCAAGCTGCTGGCAGCGGGCTTTTTTGTCTGCGGCTTTCACGTCGCTTTCCTGGCCACGCACCTGCCCGGTGTGGTGGCCAGCTGCGGGCTGCCACCCGACGTGGGCGCCTGGGCGCTGGCCATGCTGGGCTTGTTCAACATCGTGGGCAGCGTCGGCATCGGCCTCTTGATGGGCTGGCGCGGCGGCCGCCTGCAGATGAAGCACCTGCTCAGTGCCATCTATGCCGTGCGCGCGGTGGCGGTGTTGATTTTTGTGCTGGCGCCGAAGACAACGCCCGTGGTGCTGGTATTCGCCGCCGTGATGGGCCTGACCTACCTGTCCACCGTGCCCCCCACAGTCGGCCTGGTGGTGCGCTTTTTTGGCGCGTCGCACATGGCCACTTTGTTTGGGCTGGTGATGGTGTCGCACCAGGTGGGTGGTTTCCTGGGCGCCTGGCTGGGCGGCAAGGTGTTTGAAGCCACCGGCAGTTTTGACGGGCTGTGGGCGGTTGACATCGTGCTGGCGGTGGCGGCGGCGCTGATTCATTTGCCGATTAAAGAACGGCGGCCTGCGCCGGCAGCCGCCTCGGCCTGATCGGCCACCCAAACCCTACAGCAGCGCCGCGCCGGTGGCACCACACCGTGCCGGCGGCTACGCGGGCACGGTGTAGTTCAGCGCCATGCGGCCACCGTCCACCACCACAATTTCACCGGTCATGTAGCTGGCTGCGTCGCTCAGCAAAAAGGCCACCACGTTGGCAATTTCGGCCGGCTCGCCCAGACGCTTCATGGGCGTGCGGCTCATGATCTTGGCTTTTGCTTCAGCACTCGTCAGCACCGCTGCGGCGGCCAGTTCGGTGGCAATGGTGCCCGGCGCCACCGCGTTCACACGCACCCCGGCGTCGGCCAGCGAAAGTGCCATCACCCGCGTCAGCTGGTTGATGGCGCCTTTGCTGGCGTTGTAGCTGGCGATGCTGGGGATGGCCAGCGTGCCGTTGACGCTGCTCATGTTGACGATTGCGCCGCCACCTGTTTTCACCATCTCGCGCGCCACCGCCTGGCCGACCAGAAAGCTGCCCTTCAAGTTGACGTCAAGCACCGCGTCCCAGTCGGCTTCGGTGATGTCCAGAAAGTCGGCGGCCTTGAAGATGCCGGCGTTGTTGACCAGGCCCTGCACCGGGCCCAGCGCAGCCAGCGTGGCCTGCAAAGCCGCCTGCACGTCAGCGGCTAACGCCACGTTGCAGTGGCAGTAAACCGCAGCCGATCCGGCAGCTTGCAACTCGCTCGCCAAAGCCTGGCCCGCCGCATCGGCCACGTCCCACAAAGCCACGGCGGCGCCGTCCTGCGCCAGCCGGCGCGCACAGGCTGCGCCGATGCCGTTGGCAGCGCCCGTGACAACCACGGCCCGGCCAGCATGCCCGTAAGAAATGTTGATGCCCATGGCTGTTCAAGCTTGAAGATTGACGGCCAGTGTAGTCATGCCGGAACAGCGCCTTCAAGAGCGCATTCAAGAGCGCATTCAAGAGCGCATTTAGCACGGTGCACCGGCCTGGACGGCCTGCACAAACTACTGTGTGTGTGTGTCACCTTGGACAGGTGCGGCGGCTGGTCGGGGTTGCAACCGCGCGCGCGCGATAAGGCCTCGACCATGGGATAAAAGCTCTGCGCGATGCTGATGGGATCAAGCAGTTCGTCGGCTGTTTCCACGACGTGCAGCTCAGCGCCCGCTGTGCCCGCTGATGCGGCCAGCAGCACCCGCGCATTACGCCGGCACCATCAGCCCCGGCGTGGTGTTGCGCCTGGTTGCACGCGCCGACCAGCTGCACACCTTCGACGCCCAGGGCTTGCGGCTGCCAACAGACTGAAGGCGCGCCGGCGCTGCGACGGCCATTGCCGCAATGCCTGCGGGCAAAGCTGCCCGCAGGACACCAACCCAGCCACCCCCCGGTGCGCGCAGCGTGGCCCGGAGAACCCGGTTACTGGCTGGTCGCAGCCGGTGCCGCAGCCACAGTTTTGGCGTAGGTCCGCAGTTCGAAGTTTCGATTCGTGCCGACCAGGTTTGTGCCATTGTTGGAAAAAGCCACCGTGCTGCCGTTGGCGGCTATCAGGGCCTGCGTGGTGGTGGTGCCGTTGCTTGCCACGCCCGCAGCGGTGGTGGCCACGTTGCTCTCCCGCCCAGTGATCAGATTGCGCAGCATCGGCACATTGGTGCCGGTCAGGCTGTTGCCGACGCGGCGTACAAAAACCGCTGACGCACCGTCATCTGACACAGACACGTCTATGCGGTAAAAGTTTCGGTTGATGGGCAAGCCGCCCGTGGCCAGCAACAGGCTGAACTGGCCGCTGTCCAGGTTCTTGGTGTACAGGCCTGAAGGGCCGGCGCTGCTGTCACCATCAACGAACAGAAGCAGTTTTCGGCCCTTGCCGATGAAGGCCTGCGTGCCAAAGGCGTTGCCGAAGCTGCCGGGCGACGAGATCACGTTGCCAGAGATGTCGGTGTTGACCTGCCGCAGCGTGGCGGTGTCGATGTTCAACAAAAAAGCATCGTTCTTGCCGTTGGTATCGCCCACTTCAGGGTGGTTCTCGCGGGTAGAAAAAGCCAGCTCGCGGCCATTGGGCGACAACAATACATCGCCATAAACACTGTCCTGTGTGAGGCTCAGGCGAACC